>CBDUSX010000454.1:0-2429 GCA_965369935.1 uncultured bacterium | reverse complement strand
CTGCTGCTCGTGCTGACCATGCTGTTCTGGTCCGGCAACTGGATTTTCGGGCGCACCGTGCGCCACGAGGTGACTCCCATCGCGTTCGCCTACTGGCGCTGGCTGGTGGCGCTGCTGGTGATCTACCCTTTCGCCTTCCGCCACTTGCGGGCCCAGCAGCAGGTCTTCTTCCGCGAGTGGAAGCTGCTGCTGACCTTCGGGGCGCTGGGCATCGGCCTGTTTCACACCATGATCTATAAGGCCCTCGCCGCGACCACGGTCATCAACGCCTCCCTGGTCAATTCGGCCATGCCCGTCGTGATCGTGGCCATCTCCTGGCTGATGTACCGGGAGAAGATCACCTGGCGCCAGGCGGCCGGCATCGTGATTTCCCTGGGGGGCGTGGTGGTGATCGTCTTGCGGGGCAGCCCCGAGGTGCTGCTGAGCCTCAGCGTCAACCGGGGGGACCTGTGGGCGCTGGCCGCCGTGCCCGTGTGGTCGCTGTATTCCGTGCTGCTGCGGCGGCGCCCGGCGGAGTTGCATCCCATGGCCTTTCTGGCCGGCACGGTGCTGTTCGGGGTGGCGCTGCTGACGCCCTTTTTTCTCTGGGAGGTGGCCGTCCACAGGCCCGCCGTCCCCAGCCTGCAATCCCTGGCCGGCGTGGGCTACGTGGCCCTGTTTTCCTCGGTGCTGGCCTATAAATTCTGGAACAGTGCCGTGGGCGCGGTGGGGGCCAACAAGGCGGGGCAGTTCGCGCACCTGCTGCCGGTCTTCGCCACCGCGCTGGCGGTGGTGTTCCTGGGCGAGCGGCTGCACCTGTACCATCTGGCCGGGGCGGCTCTGATTCTCCTGGGTATCTGGCTGGCCACCGTCTACGGCGCGAAGTCCGCCGCCGCCGCTTCCCAGGCCCAGGCCGCGGATTGAGGCGGTTACCCTTCCCTTCGGCGTGTCAGGGGCTCTGCCCCTGACAACCCCGGCAGGGGCTTGCACCCCTGCACCCGTTCTTTGCCAGGTTCGGCTTCCAGCCAAACCTGGCTCCTGAAAGGGGGGCGCGGGGCTCCGCAACGCTGCGTGTCTCGCGTTGCTTCCCCCGCATTCCTGCCTTCCCAGAGCATGCCTACCCCACGGACGGCAGGCCGGCCAGGGCCATGGCCACTTCTTCCTCGCTGTAGGCGTAGTCCTCCAGGCTGCCGCTGTGGTAGTCGGCATAGGCCTGCATGTCGAAATTCCCGTGGCCGCTCAGGTTGAACAGGATCGCCTGGCCCTTGCCCTCCTCCTTGCAGCGCAGGGCCTCGTCAATGGCCGCGCGCACGGCGTGGTTGGCTTCCGGCGCGGGCACGATGCCCTCGGTCTGCGCGAAGCGCACCCCCGCCTCGAAGCAGGTGCGTTGGGCATAGGCCTTGGCCTCGATCACGCCCAGTTCCAGCAGGTGGCTCACCAGGGGCGCCATGCCGTGGTAGCGCAGGCCCCCGGCGTGAATGGCCGGCGGCACGAAGCCGTGGCCGAGGGTGTGCATCTTGACCAGGGGGGTCATGCCGGCGATGTCCCCGAAGTCGTAGGCGTAGCGCCCCTTGGTGAGGGAGGGGCAGGAGGCGGGCTCCACGGCCATGATGCGGGTGCGCTTGCCGCCTTTCAGCTTTTCCCCCACGAAGGGAAAGGCCAGCCCGGCGAAGTTGCTGCCCCCGCCCGCGCAGGCGATCACCACGTCGGGGTATTCCCCGGCCATTTCCATCTGCCGCATGGCCTCCTGTCCCAGCACGGTCTGGTGCAGCAGCACGTGATTGAGCACGCTGCCCAGGGAATAGTGGGTGTCCTCCCGCGAGGCGGCCACCTCCACCGCCTCGGAGATGGCGATGCCCAGGCTGCCCGTGGAATCCGGGTTGTCCTTCAGCACCGCGCGCCCGGCGGCGGTCTCCTCGCTGGGGCTGGGGAGCACCGTGGCGCCGTAGGTCTCCATCAGGCTGCGCCGGTAGGGCTTTTGCTGATAGCTGACCTTGACCATGAACACCTGCACCTGGATGCCCAGCATGGCTCCCGCCAGGGCCAGGGCGCTGCCCCATTGCCCCGCGCCGGTCTCGGTGGAAATGCGCCCGATCCCCTCCTGCTTGTTGTAGTAGGCCTGGACGATGGCGGTGTTCAGCTTGTGGCTGCCCACCGGGCTGGCCCCCTCGTACTTGTAATAGATGTGCGCCGGCGTATCCAACTCCCGCTCCAGCCGCCGCGCCCGGAACAGCGGCGTGGGCCGCCACTGGCGGTAGAACTGCTGTATCTCCTCCGGGATTTCGATCTCGCGCTCGGCCGAGACTTCCTGGCCGATCAGGGCCATGGGGAAGAGCGGCGCCAGGTCGTCCGGCCCCACGGGCTCCTTGGTGCCGGGATGCAGCACCGGCGGGGGCGGCTCGGGCAAATCGGCCACCACGTTGTACCAGGAGGTGGGAATGTCCGCCTCC
>CBDUSX010000453.1:0-2435 GCA_965369935.1 uncultured bacterium | reverse complement strand
AGCCCGCAGCCTCAAAGCCTGCGAAGAAGGCACAGCCGAAAGCCTCCAAGCCCGCGAAGAAAGAGGCCGCCAAGTCCGGCAAGAAAGATCAGGGCAAGGGCGGTAAGCAAGACGCCGCCCAGGCCGGAGAGGAGGAACAGCCCAAGGGCAAACGGAAGTAGAGTTGACCGGCGCCCTGCGCGGAATCCGGAGGCCATGGCCTTCCCCGCGGCTCGCTCGCGTTTATTCTTCGGGCGGGAGTTGCTGCGGGTGGCGGGGCAGGGCGTCCGCCAGTTCCAGCCAGGGCAGGGCGTCCGCGGCGAAGATGTGATGCCGCGGGGCCAGGGCCTGCGGCTCGTCCAGGCTGGCCACGGTGAGGGTGATCTTGGGCGGTGATTCGCCCCGTTGGAAAGTAAGCTGGCTGCCGCAGGCGCCGCAGAAGCTTCGCCATACGCCCTGGCTGGATGCGTAGCGGGCCGGCGCGCCTTGTAAAATCCGGAAGCGTTCCCGCGGAAAATCCGCCCACGCCACCACCGGGGCGCCGGCCGCCCGCCGGCACATGGAGCAGTGGCAGTATTCCACCAGCAGGGGCGCCCCTTCGGCGCGGTAGCGCACCGCCCCGCACAGGCAGCCCCCATCGTATATCTGCTCCGTCATCCGCGTACGCTACCTTCCAGGAGGCCGCCCGGCGGCGGGGCGCGGGCGGGCCTATACGATATCCGGCTCGCCTTCGATTTCCAGGGAAATCCAGTCGAAGATGCCCTGCCATTCCCGGTCAATCTTGGCGTTGTGCAGCCGGGCCCCCATGAAGTTCACGTCCTCCAGATTGGCCTTGAAGAAGTCCGCCCCGTTCAGTTCCGAATAGCTGAAATTCGCGCCCTCCAGATTGGAGAACATGAATTTCGAGTCCTTCAGGTGGGCCCACTGCAAATTGGCCTCGGCCAGATGGGCGTTGACGAAGCGCACGTTTTCCAGGTTCGTCGTGTGGTAGGGCAGGTATTGCTCTGAGGAATGGGACAGATTCGCCGATTCCAGATGGGCGTCGTTGAAGATGGCGTTTTTCATCTGCGCCCCCACGAACACCGCGCCGACCAGAGTGGCCTCGGAAAAGTCCGTGCTTTCCAGGTTGGTGTTGGTGAAGTTGGCGTGGTTGAGGTGCGCGTGACGCAGGTCCAGACTGCTCAGATTCCAATTGGAAAAATCCATGTAGGGCAGGTTCTCGCTACGCAGGATGGACTCAATGGCCCGCAGCACAGGACAGCGCGGCGCCACCCCCTCGATGGGACGCGGGCCCACGGGCTCCGTCCTCGAGCTTTCGAGGCGCGCGTTCCACTCGTACAGCCAACGGCGGTCGTCCAGCAGCGCGCGCAGGATTTCCAGGCCCGGCTGGGCGAAGGGATTGAACGGCCCGGTAAGTGCCTTGGGAATCAATCCTCCGGCTTCCCCGAATATGAACGGACGCAGTTGATGGATCGCCGCCGCCTGCAGGGTGGGGTTGCTGCCGTTGGTCCATTCCTGGAGCTTCTCGAAAACCTGCTGGGCATGGTCGGAAACCCGGATGCGCACTTCTTCGGCCCGGCCGCGGTCGCGCACGACCCACACCAGAAAGCTGAAGGGCAGCAAGGTGACCAGCACGATCAACAGCCACGGCCCCAGCCCCTCCAGGTAGCGCCCGGCGAATCTGATGGAAAGCGCAAAGGCCGACACAAACGCCGCGCCGGACAACCCCAGGAACACCGCCCAGAGCCACCACGCCGTGCGGTGCCCGTAGACCCAGTCCACGAAACTCTGGCCGGGGGGCAGCACACCTTCCGTCCACTTAAGGCGACTGAAAAAATTCATGCCAGACCGGTGAAATGATATACCGGAACAGTAATGTTCACGTGATACTTAACCTAATCCTCTACCAAGCGGAGACCGAAATGCCAAGGGCCACTTTGCTTCCGCCGCGCTCGCCGCGGCCACGGCCGTGTGCCTATGAATCTTTTCAGACAGGGTTTAGGCTGTGTTTGAAAAAACAAGTTGCTGGGGATTGGGGGGCGTTGCCCCCAAAGGGAGATAAGAGCGTTCCGATTTTCTGTTTTCAAACAGGGCCTAGTCGATGCAGGAGGGATGCTCGCCCATGGTCATGCTGATGTTGTAGATCATCTGCTTGTACTCGTCCTCCGCGCGCAGCTTGGCAAACCACGCGTAGCCGTAGCTCACCGAGGCGGAGGCCATCAGCGCCGCCAGCACGAGCAGGGGCAGGGTCCAACGGCTGAGCCGGATTCTGGTCTTCATGGGCCGCTCCTGTAATATGAGCAGGGATGGTGGCGCCCGGACGGACGGGCCGCCGGGCACGGCAACTCTTTCTGTCTGCTCCTCCTGTTTACTACGCCGCGCCGGGCAAGGGAAGGGCAAAGGGCAGGGCAGGTGGCACGCCTATTTCATGGCTGAGTCATAACCGAGTCATAGCC
>CBDUSX010000452.1:0-2435 GCA_965369935.1 uncultured bacterium | reverse complement strand
GCCGCGGATGCGCGGGCGGGGCCTATCCGCCCAGGTACATGCGCCGCACTTCCTGGTTGGCCAGCAGTTCCTTGCCCGTGCCCTCGAAGCGGTTGCGCCCCAGTTCCAGCACATAGCCCCGGTCGGAGATTTCCAGGGCGCGGGCGGCGTTCTGCTCCACCAGCATGATGGTCAGCCCTTCCCGGGCCAGATTGACGATTTTCTCGAAGATTTCGGTCACGAACCGCGGGCTGAGGCCCAGGGACGGCTCGTCCAGCATCATCATCTTGGGCCGGGTCATCAGGGCGCGCCCCATGGCCAGCATCTGCTGCTCGCCGCCGCTCATGGTGCCGGCCAGTTGTTTCTGCCGCTCCGCCAGGCGCGGAAACAGGTCGAACACGAAATCCATGGACTCCCTCTGCTTCTGCTTGTTCCGCTCCACGTAGGCGCCCATTTCCAGATTTTCCTTGACGGTCATCTGGTTGAACACGATGCGCCCCTGGGGCACGTAGCCCAGGCCGCGGGCAAGCACCTGGTCGGGCCGTTGCCCGAGGATGCTGTTGTCCTCGAAGAAGATGTCCCCGCCCAGGTGGTTGATGAAGCCCATGATCACCTTGAAGGTGGTGGACTTGCCCGCCCCGTTGGGCCCCACCACGCACACCACTTCCTTCTCCTTCACGTGGAGGGAAACCTGGTGCAGGATCTGGATGTTTCCGTAGCCCGCGTCGACGTTTTTGATTTCCAGCAGCGCCATATCAGGTGTGTCCGAAATAGGCCTCTATGACCTGCTCGTTCTGTTGAATTTCCTTGGGCGGCCCTTCGGCGATTTTCACGCCGTAATCCATCACGAATATCTTTTCGCAGTGGTTCATGATCACGTTCATGTCGTGCTCCACGATCACGATCGTCTTGCCGCGCTCCTGCAGCTTGTGGATGTATTTCAGCAGGTCCGCCAGCAGGGTGCGGTTGATCCCCGCCGCGGGCTCGTCCAGCAGCACCAGATCCGGGTCGGTCATCAGGGCGCGGGCGAATTCGAGCAGCTTTTGCTGGCCGTAGGAGAGGTTGCCGCCATACTCGTCGCGCAACTCGCTCAGGTTGACGAAGTCCATCAGTTCCTCCGCCCGCTCCCGCACCTCACCCTCGGGAGCCAGCAGGGCGGAGACGGAGAGCATGTTCTCGAAGACGGTCATTTCCCTGTAGATGCGCGTGATCTGGAAGGTGCGGGTGATTCCTTTGCGAAAAACCTGATAGGGCTTCAGGCCCGCCAAGTCCTCCCCGTTGTAGATCACCTGGCCGCTGTCCGGTGGAGTGATGCCCGTGAGCAGGTTGAAGGTGGTGGTTTTCCCCGAGCCGTTGGGGCCGATCAGGCCGGAGATCTTGCCCTTGGGAAAACTCAGGCTACAGCCGTTCACCGCCTTGATGCCCCCGAAGTCCTTGTGCAGGTCCACCACGTCCAGGGCGATCTGTTCCGTGCCACTGGCTGGTGGCCTGCCTTTCGCCTTTCTTTGCGCCATATCCTGCCCGCTCCTTGAGCCTTAATGCACCATGCCCTTGCGGGCCCAGCCCCGGTCCACGAAAAAGCCCACGATGCCGCGGGGCATGAAGCGCGCCACCAGGATCAGAAATATGCCGAAAGCAATCAAGTGCGCCTGGGGAAGGCGCACCCACACGATCTCCTGCACTGCGTAAAGCACCACCGCCCCCACGATGGGGCCGATCACCGTGCCCTTGCCGCCCAGCATGGCCATCAGCTTCATGGTGATGGTGATCAGGATGAAGAACTCGGTGTCCGGATCAATGTAGAGGGTCTTGTTGGCCTGGATGCCTCCGGCGATGGCCGGAAACACCGCCGAAAGCGAAAAGGCCGCCAGCTTGTACATGGTGGTGTTGATGCCCAGCGCCTCGGCCGCGATTTCGTCTTCCCGGATGGCGTTGAGCCGCACCCCGAAGCGGGAATGCCCGATCCAGTAGCTGACGGCGATGGTCGCCACCATCAGCACCAGCATCGCCAGGTAGGTTTCGGTGGAGTTCTCCACGTTGGGCATGCTGATTCCCTCGCCGCCGTGGGTGAGGCCGTCCCACACGGTGACGATCACGCGGGTGCCCTCCGCCGCGCCCAGCATGGCGATGGCGAAGTAGGGCCCTTTCAGCCGCAGCACCGGATAGCCGATCACGATGGATACCAGCAGGCCCGTCAACGCCCCCACGGCCAGGGTGGGCACCCAGGGCCAGCCGTAATCCGCCACCAGGATGGCCGAGGCGTAGGAGCCCACGCCATAGAACAACACGTGGCCGAAGGACACGTAGCCGGTGAATCCGCTGATGATGTTCCAGCTCAGGGCCAGCACCACGTACATCATGGTGAACATGAAGAACGAGCGATAGTACACGCTCAACTGGAACGGCAGGATCAGCAGAACCAGGCAGAAGGCCGTCAGGTAGGCCAGATTTCTTAG
>CBDUSX010000451.1:0-2441 GCA_965369935.1 uncultured bacterium | reverse complement strand
AGCCCTTTTCCGCTTCCACGAATT
The DNA here is from genome assembly GCA_965369935.1 of uncultured bacterium. Classification (GTDB taxonomy): domain Bacteria; phylum SAR324; class SAR324; order SAR324; family JACQKK01; genus JAPUIH01. The sequence continues at coordinate 2,417 of CBDUSX010000451.1, read as the reverse complement.
CCTCGCGCGCCTTGGGGAACACGTCGGGACGCACCACCACGTAGTCCGCATCCTTGAACAATGGGCCGGCCGCGTAGGCCGCCAGGTTGCCTGGCGAGATGTTGACCAGTCCCGCGGTGCGATTCAGCTTCCTGGCCTGCTTCAGGCCCGCGCCCACCAGTTCCAGCACCGCCGGGTGCTTCTCGTCGTAGTATTCCCTGGCCAGCGGATTGTTGCGGTCAATGCCCAGGGCCAGTTGCGCCAGCTCTCCCACATCGAACAGGAATCCGTCGAAGCTCTCCGCGAACGCCTCCAGGGTGAGCGCCTGGGCCGGGGTGCGCACCAGCAGATGATACTCCAGGCCGTTTGCGCCGCGCTTGAGGCCCATGTCCTCCAGCACGCCGGTGATGGCCGCCGCCTCCCGCGGGGTCTGGGCCGCGGGCACCACAATGGACACGTTGTGCAACCCCATGGACTGGTGCACCCGTTGCAGGGCCTGTAACTCGAGTTGAAAGGCCTCCTCGTAGTCCAGGTCCGTAAAGCGGCTTGCGCCCCGCACACCCATCAGGGGGTTGTCGCCGTCAAAGGAGAATTCCGTGCCGCCGATCAACCGGTCCAGGTCCTTGCTGGTGCCGTCGGAGAGCAAAACCCGCGTGGGCTTGGGATAGGCGGAGGAGGCGATCATGGCGATGCCCTGGGCCAGCTTTTCCACGAAATACGCGGTCTTGTCCGGATAGCCCTTGCTGACCTGATGGATTTTTGCCGCCAGTTCCCCGTTGCTTCCCTTCTGCCAGCGCTCGTAGGCCAGAGCCGCCATGGGATGGACCTTCACCTCATTGCGCAGCAGTTCGTCCACGCGCACCAGCCCCACCCCGGCATTGGGGTAGCGGGAATCGGCGAAAGCCCGGTCGGGCACGCTCTGGTGGAACATCATCCCGATCTTGGGCATCTCCAGTTGGTCCAGGCGGATCGTCTCTTCCTTGAAAGGCAGCGCGCCCTTGTACACCACCCCCTTGCTGCCGCCTGCGCAGGAGACGGTGATGTCTTCTCCACTCGAAATTTTCTTCGAGCCGTCGCCCGTACCCACGATGCAGGGAATGCCCAGTTCGCGCGAAATGATGGCCGCGTGGGAGGTGCGGCCCCCTTTGTCGGTAACGATGGCCGCGGCGATGTTCATGATGGGCACAAAGTCCGGGTCCGTTGTATCGGTGACCAGCACGTCGCCTTCCTTGAAGTCCCCGATGTTCTCCACGCTCAGGATCAACTTGGCCGGGCCGGAACCGATGCGGTCCCCCACCGCCATGCCTTCGGCCAGCACGGGCCCGGTCTTTTCCAGGGTCATGCGGCTCAGCAAGCCCGCCTCCCGGCGGGACACGACGGTTTCGGGGCGGGCCTGAACGATGAACAGGTCTCCGCTTTCGCCGTCCTTGGCCCATTCCATGTCCATGGGCTTGTAATAGCCGGCTTCGTCGGAATAATGATCTTCGATGATGGCCGCCCAGCGCGCCAGGGTCAGCACCTCGTCCGAACCGAGGCAGAATTTCTCCCGCTCCTCCGCCTCCACCGGCACGTTTTCCGTGCCCTTGCCCTTGGAGGGGTCCACGTAGATCATCTTCTGCTGCTTTTCCCCCAGGTGGGCATGGATGATGGGCTCGTGCCCGGATTTCAGGGTGGGCTTGTGAACGTAGAACTCGTCCGGATTGATGGCGCCCTGCACCACGTTTTCTCCCAGCCCGTAGCCGCCCGTGATGTAAATGGCCTCGTTGAAGCCGCTCTCCGTATCGATGGAGAACATCACGCCGGCGGAGGCCAGGTCGCTGCGCACCATTTGTTGCACCGCGATGGATAGCGACACGGAGAAGTGGTCGAATTCCTTTTCCTGCCGGTAGGCGATCGCCCGGTCCGTGAACAGGGAGGCGAAGCAGTCCCGGGAAGCCTCCAGCAGATGGTCGTGACCGCGCACGTTCAGGTAGGTGTCCTGCTGGCCGGCAAAGGAGGCGTCCGGCAAATCTTCCGCGGTGGCGCTGGAGCGCACGGCGGTATCCACCTCGGCCCCGTAGCTCTTGCACAACTCGTCGTAAGCGCCCTTGATGGCGTCCTCCAGGTCTTCAGGAAGCGCCGTGGCACGCATCAGGGTGCGGATTTTCCCGCCTGTTTCGGCGAGCTTGGCCACGTCGGTGGCGTCCAGGCCTTTGAGCAAATCCTCGATTTGACCGCGGATGCCGGTTTTGTTGGTAAAATAGTCATAGGCGTAGGCGGAAATGGCAAAGCCGTCGGGCACCTTGACTCCCATGGCGGTGAGATTGGCAAACATCTCGCCTAGAGAGGCGTTTTTCCCGCCCACGATCGGCACGTCCTTGATGCCCAGGTCCTTGAACCAGTAGATGAATTGCTGTTCGCCTTTTTTAGCCATGGCTCGTCGTCCCTTTAGGAATCCG
>CBDUSX010000450.1:0-2443 GCA_965369935.1 uncultured bacterium | reverse complement strand
GTGGGAGAGGGCTTCGAGGTCTTCCTCTCCCTGGCCGGCGTCATTGACGTGGCCCAGGAGCGCAACCGCATCGGCAAGGAGGTTTCGCGCACCGAGGAGAGAATCGGCCGGCTGGCCAGCAAGCTGGAAAACAAGAGCTTCCTGGACAAGGCGCCCGCCGAGGTGGTGGAGAAAAACCGCCAGGAGCTTTCCGCCCTGCAAGCCCAACTGGAAAAGCTCAACGACGGCCTGAACCAGCTCCCCGCGGGGTGAGGGGCTCCGCCGAACCCGCGCCTAGCCAACTCCCCCGCCCGTTAAGATCATTTGGATTGCACCTTCCCCTGAGAAATCGTCCCCTGAGAAATTGACTGTCATCCTGAGCGGAGCGAAGGATCTTCTTTCAGATGCCGGCCAGCGTACCCTGGTTGATGAATTTACGGAGATGCTTCGCTTCGCTCAGCATGACGAGAGTTGGGTCAGCGTTATCTAAAGAAAACCAAACTGAATCACTACCCGCTGCCCCGGGGGATATACCCGGCGCACGGAATGGTTTATGGTGTGAGTGACCGCAGACTGAAATCCGGCGCCGGGTGCGAGCCTCCGGTTTCCCGATGAAATTGCCGATCCGATGAATCGTTGACCCCATGAAATACCGCATCCTGATCACCGGCAAGCTGCATCCCGTGGCCTTGAGCTTGCTCGAGGCCGCCCCGGAGGTGGAGGTGGCCAATCACCCGGACATTCCCCCCGAGGATCTGCTTTCCCTGATCGGCGGGTGCCACGCCATCATCTCCCGCTCGGAAACCAGCATCACGCGGGAGGTGATTGACGCAGGGAAGGAGCTGAAGGTGATCGCCCGCGCCGCGGTGGGCACCGGCAACATTGACGTGGACTACGCCACGGACAAGGGCATCCTGGTCATCAACACGCCGGGCAAGAACGCCAACTCCGCCGCGGAGCTCACCATCGGCGTGCTGCTGGCCGCCGTGCGCAAGATCGTCCCGGCCCACACCAACATGCAGGCCGGCGCCTGGAACCGGCACCAGTTCGCCGGCACGGAGCTGCGCGGCAGGACCATGGGCATCATCGGGCTGGGCAACGTGGGCCAGCGGGTGGCCCGGTTCGCCCGCGCCTTCGACATGGAGCTGCTGGCCTACGACCCCTACGTTTCCGATGACGTGTTCGAGACCAATCAGGCGAAAAAGATGGACCTGGACACCCTACTCGCGGCCGCCGACGTGGTGACCCTGCACACGCCCCAGACGCCGGAGACCATCAACATGATCGCCGCGCCCCAGTTCGCCCGCATGAAGGACGGGGCGATCCTGCTCAATCTGGCCCGCGGAAGGCTGGTGGACGAAACCGCCCTGCTGGAGGCGCTGCAATCGGGCAAGGTGGCCGCCGCGGGCATTGACACCTGGGCGGTGGAGCCGCCCGGCGAAAATCCGCTGAAAGACCTGCCGCAGGTGGTGATGACCCCCCACATCGGCGGCTCCACCGAGGAGGCCCAGCTTCAGATCGGGGAGTCCATCGCCGACCAGACCCTGCGCGCCCTGCGGGACGACGTGGTGGACTACCCGGTCAACATGCCGCGGGTCAAGGTGCTCACCAATCCACGGGCGAAGTTCTACATTGTGCTGGCGGAAAAGCTGGGCAGCTTCGCCATGCAGTTCCTGGACTTCAACCCGCGCCAGATCCAGGTGCTGTACCGGGGCGAGCTGACTTCGGAAGAAGGGGTGATGGTGCGCCGGGCCTTCCTGAAAGGCTTTTTGAAGAACACCGCCGAGGAGGCCATCACCTTCGTCAACGCGGAAAACAAAGCCGCCGAGCGGAAGATTCAGGTGGTGGACAGCGAAGACCCCCACTTCAGCGAGTATCCCAGCGCGGTGAAATTCGTCGTCACCGACCACGACCAGAGCTTTTCCGTGGGCGGCGTGGTGTTCGGGGAAAACAACTTCCGCTTGAGCCACGTCAACGAGTTTCTGTTCGAGGTGGTGCCCGCCGGCTACCTGCTCTCCCTGATCAATGCGGACCGCCCGGGCGTGATCGGCCAGATCGGCACCATCCTGTCCGCCGCGGGCATCAACATCTCCCAGTTCGAGCTCTCCCGCAACATGCCCGGCGGCCAGGCCATGTCCCTGATCCGCATTGACAACCCCGCCGAGCAGGCGGTGATCGATGAATTGGCGGCCCTGGACAACGTCGTCTCCGTCAAGCGCATTACGATTTAGCTCTCCGGCTCCGGCATGGGGGGCAGGCTGCGCACGGAGGTGAACACGGCGGCCTCGCGCCCCTGCACGTCGGCGGCCGGAGGGGCTGCGGCAGACCGGGCCGCGGGAGCCGCTTGTGGCCGGGCCTTGCGCGGCCCTCGCGAGAACATTCCAGCCAGCTTGCCGAACAGACCGCGCGGGACGAGCCTCCCCAGCATTCCGACCAACGCCCCCAGCCCGCCCAACTTGCCGAA
>CBDUSX010000449.1:0-2455 GCA_965369935.1 uncultured bacterium | reverse complement strand
GACGAGAACGCGGCCATCTTCTTTCCCCGCCTGAGGATGGGCGATCCGCTGCAGGAAAACCGTCCGGAAAGCTTCCCGCCCTGCGGGGTGGTGGCCGGTGTGTTCGCGCGCACGGACGCCCAGCGGGGGGTGTGGAAGGCGCCCGCCGGAATCGAGGCCAGTTTGAAAGGGGCCTCCGGGTTGTCCGTCAAACTGACCGACGGTGAAAACGGCCTGCTCAACCCGATCGGCATCAACTGCCTGCGCTCCTTCCCGGTGATCGGCTCGGTGGTATGGGGATCCCGCACCCTGCGCGGCGCGGACATGCTCGCCTCTGAATGGAAGTACATTCCCGTGCGGCGGCTGGCCCTGATGATCGAGGAGAGCCTGTTCCGCGGAACGCAATGGGTGGTGTTCGAGCCCAACGACGAGCCCCTGTGGGCGCAGATCAGGCTCAACCTGGGCTCGTTCATGCACAACCTGTTTCGCCAGGGGGCCTTTCAGGGCCAAAAACCCGCGGAGGCCTACTACGTCAAGTGCGACAAGGAAACCACCACCCAGGCGGATATAGACCTGGGCGTGGTCAACATCCTGATCGGATTTGCGCCGCTCAAGCCCGCGGAATTCGTCATGATCAAAATTCAACAAATCGCGGGCCAGACCGCGGCATAAGGAGGGATTATGGCTCAATTCAGCGTAAACGCCGAGCGGTTCGACCCCTACAAGAACTTCAAGTTCCGCATCAAATGGGGGGGCAACTATGTCGCCGGCGTCAGCAAGATCAGCGCCCTGAAGCGCACCACCGAAGTGGTGAAACACCGCACCGGAGGCGACGCCAGCGGCTCGCGGAAATCCCCGGGGCAGAGCGAGTACGACGCCGTCACCCTGGAGCGCGGCGTCACCCACGATCCCGAGTTTGAAAAGTGGGCGAACAAAATCTGGAATTATGGCTCCGGCCTGGGCGCCGAGGTGTCCCTCAAGGATTTCCGCAAGGACGTCATTATAGAAGTCTACAACGAGGCCGGGCAACTCGCGATTGCCTACAAGGTGTTCCGCTGCTGGGTGTCGGAGTTTCAGTCCCTGCCCGAGCTGGACGCCAACGCCAATGCGGTGGCCATTCAGACCCTGAAGCTGGAAAACGAGGGTTGGGAGCGCGATTACGATGCGGTCGAGCCGGGCGAGCCCAGCTTCACCGAGCCGGCCTAAGCCATGAGCGCCCTTTCGGTCAAGGCCGTCATTCAGGTCTGGGAGCGGGGGGAAGGGCACCATCCCGTGGAGCAGGCCCTCATCCTGCTGGACACCGTCTTCCCGGAAAAGAGCCGGGAGGAGTTGGCGCAGTGGAGCATCGGGCGGCGGGATGCCGGCCTGCTCGATCTCCACGAGCAAGTCTTCGGGCCGGATATTCAGGGCCGGGCCACCTGTGCCGAATGCGGGGAAATGGCCGAATTCCAGTTCACGGTATCCGACATCCGCGCCGGGCCGGAAGCGCCCGCGGAAAGCCATGCCCTGCAATTGACCGCGGGCGGCTTCGAGCTGACTTTCCGGCCGCCCAACAGCGTGGATTTGGCCATAGCGGCCGCGCAAGACAGTGCGGAAGGCGCCTATGGCGCTCTGGCCACACGATGTGTGCTGGAGGCGAAAAAAGGTGCCCGCTCCCTGGCCGGAGCCGACCTGCCCGAAGAAGTGCTCTCCCTGCTGGCCGAACGGATCTCCCAGGCCGATCCCCAGGCCGAAGTGTTGCTGAATTTCACCTGCCCGGCATGCGGGCATCGGCACCAGCTTCTCTACGACGTGGTTTCCTGCCTGTGGACGGAGATCGGCGCGCTGGCCCGGCGCCTGCTGCACGAGGTGCATTTGCTCGCCCGGTTCTACGGCTGGACCGAGGCGGAAATCCTGGGCATGAGCGCACGCCGCAGGCAGGCTTATCTGGAGATGATTGAGGGATGAAGAATTTTCTCCATCGCCTGGCCGCCCGTGCGCTGGGCCAGGGGCCTTTCGTTCAGGCCTCCATAGCACCCCGGTTCGCCGCGGGGCCCGACGTGGCCCCCGCCGCCCAGCCGCTCCACGCACCCGCGGAGGAAGGGCTGGAAGCCTCTGCATCCGGCGCAGGTGCGGAGCCTGCGGCCGATTCTGCCTGGAAGTCCGCGCCGGCGGGAGCGGTTTCCCCCCCTGAGCGGCGGGAGGCGGGAGAAGCGGACGCAAGCGGGGAAACGCTCCCTCGCTTGCCACAGTCCGCCGCTACGGGACAAATGGGGCCGGGCGAACCCCCCTCCGGCCGGGCAGGCATTGTATCCGTCACGGATTCCGGCGGGGGGCAAAATACTGTACGGGAAGAGCCACCGCCATTAGAACCCGCGGAGCCGGTTGCGCCGGAAGAACCCGCTCCCGGCGAAGCCACGCCGCGGCGCACTGGGGGCCGTGCCGCCGTCTCCTCCCCGGCCGCGCCACCCATTCTGGAGGAGCGTCCGCCGTTGCG
>CBDUSX010000448.1:0-2471 GCA_965369935.1 uncultured bacterium | reverse complement strand
CAAGCGCCTCCCCCAGTCCTCGCCTCCACCCGCCACCCCGACGCCCAGGGTGTCCAGCAGGAAAATCTTGGCGGCCCGGGTGGCCTCCTCGGGCATATCATCGAGGCGTGTCTGGGTGATGTGATTCGCCAGCAAATGAACTGGGTTTGCCTTATCGGGGAGTTCAGCCATGCGGTTTCCAATTACTTATGGCCGGGCCGGGGACAATTGACTGTGGTGAACATCGAGCCATTCCATGTAATCCGAGAAAGCCTCCTCCAGACCGAAGCGAGCGGAGAACCCCACATCTTCCGTAAATCGCCTGGTGGACATGGGGGCCCGCAGCGTGGAGCCGTATAAGTCCACATTGGCCGCCCTGCCTTCCGGGGCCACACGCCAGGAAAATCCCGGATGGCGCCCGCGCAACAATTCGCACCACGCCGGCATATCCCACACCTTGCCGGAGCCAATGTTGTAGATGGGGTGGCCGGGCGCGGGCGCATCGAGCAACGCGGCGATCGCCCCGGCCACGTCCCGCGCATACAACCAGTCCTTCCGGCCTTCCCCAGACAGCACCACATCGCTCCCACGCCGGGCCAGGCTGGAAGCGAGCAGGGGGGCGCTAAAGGTGTCGCGGACGCCTGTTTCATACTCCCAGGGCCCGAACACCGTCCCCAATCGGGCGGCAACCAGGTCCAGCTCCCAAATTCGGCGGTACCGTAGAGCGATTCGCTCCCCTGCGTACTTGGAAATGGCATAAAGGGTTTCCGGCATCGGCGGGGGATGTTCCTCGTCCAATTCATCCGCTGCAAAGCCGTTGGCTCCATAAACGGCGCCCGAGCTGAGGTGCAACATCCGGCCTACTCCGTGGTCCTTGGCCGCATCCAGCACATTCACCGTACCCACGACGTTTGTTTCCATCACTTCGCGAAAGGAGGTGGTTTCAGCCTGCTCCCCGGGGGTCATCGCGGCGGCATGAATAACCCGCTTCGGGCCAGCCTCCTCAAAGACGTGCTTGACCGCGGCCCGATCTAGCACGTCTCCTTCAATCACACGCAATTTGCCGGAAAGCCGGGTGAATTCCAGCCGGGCCGGCTCCGGCATGGGCCCCTTGCTAAAGCTGACCACCTTCTCTCCCCGGGCCAACAGGTGTTCACACAGATTGAGCCCCACGAATCCCGCGCCCCCCGTGATTAAAATGGTCATGACCGTCTGCCTTTTTCCATGGATCGCCCCCGGCAACCTTCTCAAATTACCAGGCGGTGTAGCCGCCATCGATCAGCAGGTCCGAGCCCGTCATGAACGAGGAATCGTCGCTGGCCAGGAACACCGCACCCGAAGCGATTTCTTCCGGCTCTCCCAGCCGCCCCATGGGGTGTTTCGGTCCCCAGATCCTCTGCGCGCTCTCCACATCTCCAAAGCGCTGCACCATGCGCTTGGTTGAAACTCCGCCCGGCGACAGGGTGTTGACCCGGATATTGTCGTTGCAGTGATCCAGCGCCATTCCTTTGGCGAGTTGAACCAAAGCACCTTTGGTTGCACAGTAAGCCGCCTGCCCTGCGTTGGCCACGCGCGCCATCTGCGAGGCCATGAGGATAATGCTTCCTCCGCCTGCGGCACGCAAGTGCGGGATTGCATACTTGCTCATCAGAAAAGCGCCGGTCAGGTTCACGGCCAACGCCTGTTGCCAATCCTCCAGGCTCAATTCCTCTACGGGAGAGCTCGGGGTGAAGACCGCCGCGTTACTGACCAGTACGTCCAGTCCCCCGTACACGTCCACCGCCTGTGTCACGGCTGCCTTGGCCTGGTCCGGATTTGCCACGTCGCAAAGGCAAGCCGAAACACGACCCCCGGCAGTGGCTATTCCGTCCGCCACCTGTTGCGCACCGGCAATTAAGATATCCGCACAGACGACGGCGGCTCCTTCACCGGCAAACGCCTCGGCGATGGCTTTGCCAATTCCACTGCCTGCACCGGTCACCAGGGCCGTTCGGCCCGCAAGTTTGCCCTCGCTCATTTCCACACTCCTTTCGAGAACAGGCCATCCACCTGTTCCCAAGACAACGGGGATGTTTTCTCTGCCATGGCCGAAATCGATGACACCAGGCCTTGAGATTAGCTCGCGATCATTTCCGGACAACCTCGTCAATCCGGAACATCCGAATGGCTGCTTCCGCTCGCCCTCTATAATGTGCCGAAGTTCCGCGCTTTGTGAAATTTGGCGCTCTGTGACCTACCCCCATATCTTGAGGATGCATAGTACCCACGGCACCGCGAGTCTGAGTTTTGGAAATTGGGACTATTGCGATCAGCGTTGCTGGGCCTCGTTAGTTCCATGAACTGGCAGGCGATGGGGGAGCCTGCTCCTGTCCATAGCGAAAACCTCATCTTCACTGATTCCGTTGGCTTTTTCGAAACGTGGTTGGGGGTGGTGCCGAGACGCAACCAAAGCCGATCCCTTCAGTTACCAGGACGTGAAGCCCACACGTGAT
>CBDUSX010000447.1:0-2471 GCA_965369935.1 uncultured bacterium | reverse complement strand
GAGCCGCCTTGGCGGGGACAACCGGGAGGAATCGGGCATGGCCCGCGGACTGGACAATTTAAATCTGCTCGAGCTGGCCGGAGGCACCGCGGCCGCCAAGGCCGGCAAGCTGATGGCCGACCTGGGGGCGGAGGTGGTGAAGATCGAGCCGCCCGGCGGGGAGCCCCTCCGCAAGCGCGGCCCGTTCCGCGGCCGTATGCCCGATCAGGAGGCCGGCGGCGCGCACCTGTTTCTCAACGCCAACAAGCGCAGCGTGGAACTCGATCTGCACGGCGAAGCGGGGCAGGCCGCCCTGGAACGGCTGGCGGGCCGGGCCGACGTTATCGTCCACGACTTCCCGCCGCGGGAGATGGAGGCCCTGGGCCTGGACTACGGGCGCTTCGCGGCGCTCAATCCGGGCCTGGTGATGCTCTCCATCACCCCCTTCGGCCTGAGCGGTCCCCACCGGGACTACGCGGCCACCGACCTGAACCTGGTGCATGCCGGGGGCTGGGGCTGGAACTGCCCCGGGCCCGGCACGGATCCCAGCCTGCCCCCCATCAAGGCATACGGCCAACACGCCCTGATCCAGGCCGGGCTGCACGGCGCCACGGCGGCGCTGTCGGCCCACTACGCGGCCCTGGCCTCGGGCAGGGGGGAGCACATTGACCTGTCCGTGCAGGAGGTGGTGGTGAACCTGCTGGGGCGGCATTTCGTCAACTACACCTACGCGCGCTGGATTGACTCGCGCCTCACCGAACCGCGGCTGGCCCCCAACGGATTCTACCAGTGCAGGGACGGGCTGATCTATCTGGTGATCGTGGAGGAAGACCAGTGGGGGCGCCTGCTGGAGCTGATGGAAGCGGAGGAGTGGGGAGCCGCGGAGAAGTTCACGGGCCAGGACGCCCGCTGCGCAAACGAGGCGGAGCTCAACGCCCGCCTGGAGCCCTGGCTGGCCGGCTGGAACACCCGAGAATTCTACGAGGCGTGCCAGGCCCGCCGCATCTGCGCTTGTCTGGTGGCCACGGGCGAGGATCTGGCGGACGACGTCCACCTCGCGTCCCGCGCCTACTTTCAGGAGCAGCATCATCCCGTGGCCGGCAGTCTGCGTCTGCCCGGCGCGCCCTATGCGCTACGGGAAAAGTGGTGGGCATTGCGCCGCCCGGCCCCGCGATTGGGCGAGGCCAACGGCGAGCTGGAGCAGCTGTTTAATTCCCGAGACGGCAGCCCGCCCGCCGGCCCCAAATCCACAGGCAAGCCCCCCGCCGATCCGGCGGCCCTGCCCCTTGCCGGGGTGCGGGTGCTGGACTTCACCTGGTACTGGGCCGGGCCGCACGGCACGCTGATGCTGGCCCACCTGGGGGCGGAGGTAATCAAGGTCGAGTCTCCCAACCGCCCGGACCTGATGCGGCGCTTCAGCAACACCGCCCACGACATGCCGCCGGGCCTGAACCGCTCCGGCTCCTTCAACCAGCTCGGCCAGAACAAGAAGAGCCTGGCCGTGAACCTGTCTCAGCCCGAAGGCAAGGAGCTGGTCAAGCGGATGGCGGCCCATTGCGACGTGGTGACCAGCAACTTTTCCACCGGGGTGATGGAGCGGCTGGGGCTGGGCGCGGAGGTGCTGCACGCCATCAATCCCGAGCTGGTGATCGCCGAGCTTTCCGGCTTCGGCCAGACGGGCCCCTGCAAGGACTACATCGGCTACGGGCAGGCCATCGTGCCCCTGGCCGGCATGTCCACCGCGACGGGCTATGCGGGCGGCAAACCGGAGGAGATGGCCATCGCCTATGGCGACCCCAACGGCGGAATCTACATGGCCTATGCGGTGGTGGCGGCCCTGGTGGCGCGGGCCCGGCACGGCGGGGGGCAATACATTGACCTGTCCTTGTGGGAAGCGGCCATCAGCAGCGGCTACGAATCCTTTATGGAGTTCGCCGTGGGCAATCCGCCGCCCGCGCCCATGGGCAACCGCGATCCCCTATGGGCGCCCCACAACTGCTACCGCTGCGCCGGGGAAGACGCCTGGGTTTCCATCGCCGTCACGGGCGAGGCGCAGTGGGCTGCCCTGTGCGCGGAAATGGGCCGGCCGGCCCTGGCTACGGACGCACGCTTCGCGGACGCGCCGGCCCGCAAGGCCCACGAGGACGAGTTGGACGCCACAATCGCAGATTGGTGCGCCGGTCAGGAGCGCTGGGCCCTCACGCGCCGCCTGCAGGCCGTGGGCGTGGCGGCCTTTCCCTCCCTGAGCACAAAGGAGGTGGACGAGGATGCGCACCTCAACGCGCGGGAGTTCTTCGGGCGCGTGCCCCACCCGGAGGTGGGCGTGCGCTCCCATGCGGGCATTCCCTGGAAGCTCGCCAACCGGCCCAACGGCGTGCGCCTGCCCGCTCCCCTGATGGGTCAGCACACCGACGAGGTGCTCGCAACCGTGCTGGGCATGGAGCCGCAGGAGATCGCCCGCCTGCGCAAAGAGGAGGTGTTGGGGTGAGGGG
>CBDUSX010000446.1:0-2475 GCA_965369935.1 uncultured bacterium | reverse complement strand
CGCCCGTTGCTGGACGGGGCGGCGCTGATCATCTTCACCTCGGGCACCACCGGCCTGCCCAAGGGCGCGGTGCTTTCCCACCGGGCCTTCGCCGGCAAGCTTGCGGCCATTGACAGCCTGCTCGCATTCGGGGCCGAAACGCGCACCCTGCTGGTGCTGCAAATCACCTTCAGCTTCGGCATCTGGGTGGGGCTGCTGACCCTGCTCAAAGGGGGCCGGCTGGCCGTGCAGGAGAAGTTCGATCCATCCCGCCTGCTGCCCGGCCTGCTGGAACACCGGGCCACCACCGTGGCGCTGGTGCCCACCATGCTGCGGGCCTTCCTGGCCGGCGGGGAGGAACACGGCGCCGCGCTGGCGGAACTGAACGCCCTGGGCTGCCCGCGGCAGTTGCTCACCGGCGGCGAGGCCCTGGGCAGGCCCCTGGCCGAGCGGGCGCAGGCGCTGTTTCCCGGCGCGTCCCTGGTGGACATCTACGGCCTCACCGAGACCTCCACCTCGGATTTCTTCCTGCTGCCCGCCGATCAGCCCGCCCAGTTGGGCTGCATCGGGCGGCCCTCACCGGGGGTGGAATTCCGCATCGCCGGAGAGGCCGGGGGGGCTGTCGCGCAGGGGCAGCCGGGGGAACTGCAAATCCGCACACCCTTCATCATGAACGGATATCTGGACGCCCCGGACATTACCGAAGCCGCGTTCAGCGAGGGCTACTTTCGCACCGGGGACGTGGCGAGGGAGAAGGAGCCGGGGCTGGTGGAGTTGCAGGGACGGGCCAAGGAGATGATCTCCCGCGGCGCCGCCAAGATTTCCCCCCTGGAGATCGAGCAGGTCTTCGCCATGCACCCCGCCGTGGGCGAAGCCATGGCCACCGGCGTGCCCGATGCCGTGCTGGGCGAGCGCATTCACGTCATGATCGTGCCCCGTCCCGGCCAAAGGGTGGACGAGACGGAGTTGCGGGCCTGGGCCGCGGAGCGGCTGGAGAAATACAAGAGACCTGAGACAATCCACTTCGGCGCGGAGTTGCCCGTGGGCCGCACCGGCAAGGCCGACCGGGCCCGCCTGCGGGAGATGCTGGGCGGCGCGGAGGACGGCTGAGGCGGTTAGCCCCGCTTTTTGGCCTCGAATTTTTCCACGGCCGCCTTCAGGTCGTCATATTCCTCGCAGCTTAGCCAGCAGATGTCGTCCAGCCTGGCCAGGTGTTCCTTGGCCTTGGCCAGTTGGTCCATTTGCAGATAGGTTTCGCCGATGTACTCGTGGGCGCCCTTGTGCTTGGGGTCGATCCCGAGCGCCTTGCGGTATTGTTCCAGGGCGGCGTCCAGCTTCCCCAGCTTGCGGTAGCTGAAGCCGAGGTAGTTGTACGCGTCGGCGTTGCGGCTGTCCCGCGCCACCACCTGTTCCAGCAGCGAGGCGGCTGTGCGGTAGTCGCCGGCTTTGACCGCCTTCACGGCCCGGCTGTAGTCGGTGACGGGTGCGGGCCGGGTGCTCTTGCTGGAACTGCCGGCGGAAAAGGCCGCCGGGGCCAGCATGGTCAGCCCGGCGACAAGGGCGGTCAGGAAAATTGCACGGTGCTTCATGGCTCTTCTCCCTGTTTGTAGTTTCCCAGTTGATTGTGAAGGCGATCAATGTACCACGGCTCCGGGCGAATGAAACGGCTGAAGGGTGGCGGCGGGCCTATGGCCTCCGCTTATTGACCTGACCCCGGCGCCGCCCGGCGGCCTGCGCGGCTTCCTTCAGCAGGGCCAGCAGCAACGGTACGCCCCAGAACACCAGCGGATCGTAGAAAATCTCTGACAGGGTTTCCAGCAACTAGCCTCCAAAGCTCGGGCGCGGCAGCGGAAGCCTGGGAAAGTAGGCCCCCACGCGTTCGCGGTAGGCGAGGTATTGTGCGCCGAATATGCGGATCAGCCGCCGTTCCTCGTAGTACCCGCCGATCAGCATGTAGGCGGCATACATGAACAGGAACACCAGATTGTTGAGCGAGGGGCCGCTGGTGAGCAGAAACAGCAGACCCGCCGCCAGCATGGGATGGCGCACCCACCCGTAAATACCCCGCACCTCCAGCCGGTCGGTGCCGAACAGCTCCAGGGGCGCCGGCGCGTGGCCGCCCGGCAGCGCCCGCAGGCCCCTCCACATCTGCTTCAGCCCCAGGAATTCCAGGTAGTCGCTTTGCAGAAAGGCCACATAACCCATGCCGATGGAGCAAAGATGCAGCACGATCACGGCCTGCCACAACCAGCCGGGATACACGATCAGCCACAGATCGTGGGAGGGATGCAGCGACCAGTGCAGCGGGGTAATGCCGTGGTAAAGCGCAGCGTAGCTGGCCGCGCAGTAGCAGAAACGCCAGTAGTGATCCACGAAATGCCGCCCGGCCAGCCGGGTCAGCAACTGCTTGCAGGGCTCCCTGGCGCAGACGGAATGAAGCAAACCGAACAACGCGAAGGAAAGCAGGGAACTCCAGTACCCGCCGATAAATTCCGC
>CBDUSX010000445.1:0-2483 GCA_965369935.1 uncultured bacterium | reverse complement strand
GGTGAGAGTAACGTCATCGGCGGCCAGCGCCGACACGACCACCCAGTCCACGCCGATCGTCAGCCCGAAGTCGAAGATCCATTGATTGCCTATTCCGGCGGTGACCACGCTCGCTTGAGACTGAAAGTTCGCCGATATTGACGCCGGCAGGCCCGTACTAGGCAACACGGTTGACGTGGTGAAATCCACGTCCCAATCGCGCTGGTTAAAGGCGAGCAGCACATAGAAAGAGTTGGTATTGGGGAACCATCGGATAAACGCCCCCACGTTGGTAAATTCTCCGTTGAGGTCTTCGCCCGGATCAAGGTCCACGTCAGCCGAGTCGAAAGAAAACTTGCCGAATTCCACCCCGACAAAAAAGTCTTCACCGAGGAAGACCCCAAACGAAAGGGGCTGGGTCAGCAGGGTGGGAAGGTGAATACCCACCGGCGTAAATCCGATATGAACCAGGCTGTCGTCGCGGTTGCGCTGGCTGGAGGCGGCCAGGGCGGATGCCCCGCCGACGGCAAGCATGGCCAGCACCAGAATCAGTTTTTTCACAAGGTTCTCCTTTTCGCTGGTTTTCCACCGCGGGCGCGGCAACCTCCCCCGGCATTCTCAATATTTAATACTTAACTGGTCTTGTTCTAATATACGGGTTACGCCGTGTAAAGTTTCGCACTGCCTCAAACCGCAGCCGCCCGAACCCGTTGGGCCGATCTGCAAGGCCCTTGGCTGCAAGATACTGCCCAAGCGGCGCAATGACTTGATTATCCGCGCTCCGGGCTGCTACAAGCACTGAATAGCCGAACCGTAATTTTCGCTGAACTGTGTCGATTTTTCACAATATATCATATTTTTTCCGTAGAGGCGTACATGGCGAAAAAGAGCAACAAGGGCAAGCATATCTTCATGGAGTCCCTGGTGGCCGAAGGGGTGAAGTACATCTTCGGCAATCCCGGCACGACGGAAAATCCCCTGCTGGACAGCCTGCTGGATTACCCCCAGATCAGCTACATCATGGCCCTGCACGAGGGCGTGGCCGTGGGCATGGCCAACTACTACGCCCAGGCCACCGGCATTCCGGGGGTGGCCAATCTGCACGTGGGGCCGGGCCTGGGCAACGGGCTGGGGATGCTCTACAACGCCTACAAGGGCAACACGCCCATGGTGCTCACCGCGGGGGGACAGGACACCCGCCTGCGCCTGCGCCGGCCCCTGCTGGGCCACGACCTGGTGTCCATGGCCGCGCCCCTGACCAAGTGGAGCGTGCAGCCGGCTTCGGCGGATGAGTTGCCCCTGGTCATGCACCGGGCCTTCAAGATCGCCAAGGAGCCGCCCAGCGGCCCGGTGTTCGTCTCCCTGCCCATCAACGTGATGGAAGAGGACACCGCCTATTCGGCCATGCCGCCCACCACCTCCTACTACAAGACCGCGCCGGACCCGGCGGGCGTGCAGGCCGCCGCGGAACTGCTGGCCCATTCCAAAAATCCGGTCATCTTCTGTGGCGACGGCGTGGCTCTGGCCGGAGCGGTGGACGAGTTGGTGGCCGTGGCCGTCCAGTTGGGCGCGCCCGTCTATTACGAGGGGCTGCACCACCACGTCAATTTTCCCACCCACCATGCGAATTGCCGGGACCGCCTCGCCGCCGACTACAGCAGCATCCAGAAAGCCATGGAAGGCGTGGACACCGTCCTGCTGGTGGGCGGGAATTTCTTCGAGGAGCTGTGGTTCGACGAGGGCCTGCCCTTCGCCGATTCCACCGCGCTGATTCACATCGAGGGCGCTCCGGAAAAGCTGACCCGCAACTTCTCCGCCAACGTGGCCTTGCTGGGCGATCCCCGGGCCGCCCTGCACGATCTGCACGAGGCCCTGGGCGCCGCGGCGAACGATGCCTTCCAAACAGCCGCAACTCAGCGCAACGAAGCCCTGGCCAAATGGAAAACGGAAGACCTGGAAAGCCAGCGCAAGCGCACGGAGAAGCTGTGGGACAACGAGCCCATCGCGCCCGCGCGGCTGATGGCGGAGATCAAGGCCGCCATGCCCGAGAACACCATCATCGTCAACGAGTCCATCACGGCCACCACGGACCTCAAGCGCACCATTCCCTTCACGAGCCGGGGGGAATACTACGGCACGCGCGGCGGGGGCATCGGCCAGGCCCTGCCCGGCGGCATCGGCGCCAAGCTGGCCCATCCGGAGTGCCCGGTGATCGCCCTGTCCGGCGACGGCTCGTCCATGTATTCCATCCAGGCCCTGTGGACGGCGGCCCACCACGAAATCCCGGTGGTCTACGTCATCCTCCACAACCGCTCCTACCGCGTGCTCAAGATTAACATGAACATCTACCGCAAGCGCTGGGGCCTGGGCGGAGAGCGGCCCTATCCGCACATGGACCTCACCAAGCCCGAGTTCGGTTACGTGGACATCGCCCGCGGCTACGGCATCGAGGCCCAACAGATCGCCCACCCGGGCGAGCTCGCCGCCGCCCTCAAAACAGCCCT
>CBDUSX010000444.1:0-2497 GCA_965369935.1 uncultured bacterium | reverse complement strand
CCTAACCCAGGTGCTGCCTGAAGAACTCGGTGGTGCGCTGCCAGGCCTGCTTGGCACTGGCCTCGTCGTAGCTGCCCCGCATGTCGCAGTGGAAGCCGTGCTGGGCTTCCGGGTAGGTATGCACCACTACGCCGCTCTTGCCGGCCACCGTTGCCTTGATCTGCTCCACCTGCTCCATGGGGATGCTGGCGTCCTGCTCCCCCAGGTGAAACATGACCGGGTTGTTCATGTTGGCCGCCTCGTCGATGAACTGCACGATACGCCCGCCGTAGTAGGACGCCGCGCAGGTGGGGTTGAGCCGGCAGGCCACCAGGTAGGTCATCAGCCCGCCCCAGCAGAATCCCACCACGCCGGTCTTGCCCGCGTCGGTTTCCGGGCGCGCGTTCAGGGCCTCGATCGCTCCGGCCACGTCCTCCACGGCGGTGTCCACGTTCATCTGCCCCATCAGCCCGCGGGCCTGCTCCAGGTCCGCCTCACCATAACCCACGTCAAAACCCGGCTGCAGGGGCCAGAACATGTCCGGGGCCAGGGCCGGGTAGCCCGCCTCCGCCACGCGTCGGGTGACGTCCTGGATATGGGAATTGACCCCGAACACTTCCTGAATGACGATCACCCCCGGCCTGGGCCCGTCGGAATCCGGAAGCGCCAGATACCCGTCGAAGGTGCCGTTCTTGCTGGTGATCTTGATCGTTTCGGTCTTGATGGCCATCGCTGCAACTCCATGAATTGTGGAAAAAGGGGATCAGGACGATGAGGGCCAGACCAGGGTGTAATAGACCCACATCGCCTTCCCCTCGTACTCGATTTGCACCCATTTCGGCTTTCCGCCCACCCGCTTGAAGGAGGTGTACTTTTCCACCGTGTACAGCTTCCTGGCACGGGCGGAAGGCTTTGTGCGGATGTTGGCCTTGGGCCTCCTGATGGTCACGCAATCCAGGCCGGCTTTCACCAGCGTTTCGAATACCCAGTGGGTGTCCCCGTCCACGTCCTTGACCTTGATCCACTTGCCCTTCTTGTCTATGCCCACCAGGGGCATGTAGCGGTTGACCTCCCAGGAAATACGAAAATTCTTGCCCGGCCCGGCCCGCAGGTTGGCCCGCGGCGCGCTGACGCACAGGGACTGGCCCTGCGCAAGGACGGACGGGGCGAAAGCCCCCAGCGCGGCCAGACACACAAGACCAACCGCAAATCCCATTGTCGCTTTCATCTTCGCCATGGCTGTTATGGCCTCCCGGAAAGGCGGAAATCCTCCCCAATTCTCCGGCCAATGTCAATCGCGCTAAAGCGTCCCCCGCGCGATTGTCAGCTTCCCCCGAATTTGAACTGAATGCCCACCCCCAGCAGCTCCGCCTCCCCCCGACCCTTGGTCCAGGCCTCCCTGCGTTCACGCTCCATGCTGGCCAGTTGTTGCTCCGCCGCTTCCCGCACCGCCTCGCGCCCGCCCCGGTACAGAGCGATTTCCGCGATCAGGAACACCAGCCCCACCGCGGGCAGATTGTCGTCGAAGGCGAAGTAGGCGGCGGCGGTGAAGAACAGGTTGAGGCCCATGCCGGCAAAGGCCTTGCCCGGCTCACCCAGGGCGAAAAAGCCCGTGCCGGGCAGCCAGGTGGACCAGGCCACCGCCGTGTCCGGATCAACCGCGTCCGGCGGGGGGCCTTGCAACGGCTCCAGGGAAGGCGGGGGCTCGCCCGGCTCACGCAGGGAGCCCAGGTAGCGCTGCGCCTCTTCCAGCCGTCCTTCGCGCACCAGGGAAAAGGTGAGCAGCCGCGCCGCGGGCAGGGAGGCCCGCCCGCGGGGAAAACGGTCCAATTGCGAAAACAGCATCAGGGTGGCTTCCCCGAAACGGCCTTCCCGGTAGTGCAGCTTGGCCCGCAAAAGCTCCGCCTCGCCGCGCCGGGGATGGGAGGGATGCTCGTGCAGAAAACGCAGCAGCTCCGACTCGGCCCGGAATGCCTCGCCCTCCAGGTAATACCGGTTGATGAGACCGAGTTGGGCGTCCCCGGGCAGGGGCGCAGGGCCCTGACCAAGGGCCGTCAGAGGAAAAACGAGAATCAGCAAGGGGAACACAGCACGCCGGCACCGCGCGGCCCTCCCGGCCGCGCCCATCCACCATCCGGATTTACCCATGCCTGTTCCGTTCCGCTGTGGGTTGAAGGGCCGCGGCCATCCACGGGCAGCGCCCCTTGCCCGCTCTCCTGCTTTAGAGCCTTGAATAAAATGTTGCAGACCTTTTGGTCTGGAGGAAATTGTGGCCGGGACCTCACCCCCCGGCCCCCTCTCCCGCGGGAGAGGGGGCCGGGGGGTGAGGTGGAAAGAAAACAAATTTATCCCATCCGTGGCCGGTTTTGTTACAGGCTCAATAAAATGGCCTGCTGCAATTGCAGGCTGAATGAGGGTAAGCTAACAGAAAAATGCGGCGAGTTTGACGTTGAATTCATTTGCGGCCGCAATCTCTGCGCGCAAAGGATGGCGGCGCTCACTCACGGCAAATCAATCA
>CBDUSX010000443.1:0-2503 GCA_965369935.1 uncultured bacterium | reverse complement strand
ATTATGTCACGATCCCCACCCGCACGCACCTGCCCCACCCTTGCACGGTTTTGTGTGACGTGGTGTGTGACAGATTGAGGGGCGAGGGTCGCCGGGGCGGCGCAACACGGCATTACATCTTGCCGCCAGGAGGCGCATCGCGTGTGGTGTAGATGGACTGTGGAATGAGAGAATGGCTGTGCCCGGCGCCGTCGACCCCGCGCCGGGCATGATGGCTCCCCGCTTAGGCGGATTGCAGCGTTGCGCGGCGAGTCCGGCGGGCCCAGCGGCCCACGCGCGGGCCAATCTCGTGCACGAGGTCGGCTGCGGTGCATCCGGCTCGGTGCGGGCTGTAGTGGAGGGGATGGGAATACTTGGGATGTTCCTCAACGTAGCTCTTCAGTTCGACCTCGGTGATCCCGTGTTTTTCCAGCGCCTCGTCAAACTCCTTCCGGGCGGCCTTTTTCGCCTTGAACAACTGCATATGGATGCGGCTATAGACATTCACTGCCCCGTCGCCCGTGGTTTCGATGGGCAGGAAGATAGCCTGGGGGTATATTTCCGTGATGATGCTCTGCACGCCGTCCGAAACACCGTTGGATGGCATGCAGCCGAACGGTTTGACGCTGATGGTCATGTTGGCCTTGTTTTTGATGACGTTCGCCATCAGCTTGGCTACCTCCAGGTGGCCTTCGCCGGCGCGCTGCTCGTTGTCGTAGTACTGGTTGCTGAGTTCGGCCAGTTCGTCCATGTCCGCAAGTTTGTAGCCCCTTAGCCCGATTGTCCGGGAGAAACCCTTGAAGACCAGACGGGTCACGCGGTCCAGGAGCCAGCCGAGAAAAAGGCGCTTGCGGCCGTTAATACCGGCCAGTCCCCGCCCGTCCCCATCGGCGCCGCGCAGCAGCAGGCGCTGGCGGGTATCGTAGCGCGACTCCCAGACCAGGAAGAGCAGCCAGCCCACCATCAACTGAATGTCCACCTCGGCGCCTTCCTGCTCCAGGAACCGTTGCAGGTGGTAGTTGCCGTCGCCTTCGGTGGTCATGGCCCAGAATTCGCCGATGATGGCCACCTTGGGCTTCACCCGCGTGCGATCCACTTTCACGGAGGCCAGCACTTTGTGTGCCTCCCACATGGCCCGCAGCACGGATTTATTTCCGGCCATAGCCGCCATAAGAATTTCCCGGCAGCGCTCAATCGCGGTGTCAGTGGCGCCCGGATCCACTTCATAGGGGCGGAGGCGATACATCAGCGCGTTCAGCGCATCGCCCACGAAGATCGCCTTCACGATCTTCAAGTAACTATTCAGGGTAATTTCCAGTCCGGAGCCCTCGCCCGCGTCGGCATCACCGCTGAAGGACTGGGAAGCGATGAGCACGCGGAAATTGTTAAATCCAGCGTCCCGCAGCGCCTTGCGGTACTCGGTGAGGTACATCGTAAACCGGCACGGGCCGCAGCCGGTGACTGTGAGGAACAGATATTTCTCATTAATCTCCTCCTTGGAAAGCCCCTTTTCCTCATGGAGATACTTGAGATATTTCACCAGATTGCCGACGGTGAAGTAAGTGGGATTGCACTGGCCCCGGTTGCCGAACTCCTTGCCCAGCCGCAGCGAATTATTGTCCGGGCAGTCCATGGCCTGCACCGTGAAACCCAGGCCGGCGAGGCTGGATTGGATGAACAGGTCATGGGCCACGGTGAAACCACCAAACAAGATCGTCGTATGAGGCACCTGCGCCTTGGTGAACCTGTTTGGCATCGGCTCGATCCATTGCTCCCGCTTCTCCACGGGCAGGCCCAGCTTTTCGCGTTCTTCCGCTTCGAACCGCTCCATTTCCCTATTCATGTCCGGGTGGTTCGGCACACGGGATTTCCGCTCACCAGTCCGGTTTTCTTCGTGCATGGATTTCATGATCGTTACTCCCCACTCGAATTAATGCGATGGTTCAGAATTTCACTGCCTGTTTGCGCCTTGGCCGCCGGCGTGCTCCACTGTTCCCGCATCTATTCCGGGCGCCTGCTCCGGTGAGGTGCTTGCCTCTCCCGTTAGGTGGGCGGCTCCGTTTGTCCCCTTGCCGTTCGCGCCGTTCCCGCTGGCGCCATTGCCTGCGGCGCCGTTTTCGCCTGCTCCGTTGCCGTTTGCCTCCTCAGCCTCTGACAAGGCGGAATGCAGGAAATCGATCTGGCTCTGCAACGCTTCGTCAGCGGCGCCGGTCTCGGCGATGACTTGCGCTTGCCGGGCCTGCATCAGTTCCAGCTTCTTCTGCTCCATTCGCCGGGCCAACTCGGCGCGCCTTGTCCCCAGGTCCTCCAGCCCTTCGCGGCGCAGCATCAGGCTGTAGGCATAGGTCTTGACCCGGATTTTTATGGAGCCCGCCGGCTTGTTGGCATCGATATCGTGCAATGCCGAATAGGGCGTATTGGATGTGGAAATTATGCTGTCTATCAGGCCATAGGTGGGCGCGTCATGCCCGCATTTGAAGCTGGACAGGTCCAGCACGGCCACATTGGGGTGACGCGCGGCGAA
>CBDUSX010000442.1:0-2515 GCA_965369935.1 uncultured bacterium | reverse complement strand
ACATGCCTGTGCTGAATTGGAAAAGACCCGTTTCAAGCGCACCGCACACAGATGCGCCACACGGATGCGATACACGGATGCGGCGTCGCCGCGCCGTTGCCCCGCTTTGCATTGCGCGCGCGTTCAAACCTGCCTGGATGAGACCATGAGCAAGACCATCTTCGAGAAAATCTGGGACACCCACGTGGTGGACGAGGTGGACGGTTGGACGATCCTCTACATTGACCGCCATCTGGGCCACGACGGCTGTGCCCGCGGCTTGAGCATCCTCAAGGAACGGGGCCTGCCCGTGCGCCGCCCGGACAAGACCCTGATTTCGGTGGATCACGTGGTGCCCACCCTCAACCAGAGCGAGCCGCCCAAGGAGCCGGCCTTCCGCCACATGCTGGAGGCGGTGCGCGAGGGGGTGAAGACCCACGGCATCGCCCACTTCTTCGACGTGGGGGAGGCGGGCAACGGCATCGCCCACGTGGTCTCCCCGGAGCAGGGCTACACCCTGCCCGGCATCACCCTGGTCTGCGGGGATTCCCACACCGCCACCCACGGCGCGCTGGGGGCGCTGGCCTTCGGCATCGGCTCCTCGGAGGTGCAGCACGTCTTCGCCACCCAGGCGCTCTTGCAGCGCAAGCCCAAAAGCATGCTGGTGAAAATTGCCGGAAGCCGCCAGCCGCGGGTGGCCTCCAAGGACGTGATCCTGGGGCTGATCGGCCAGATCGGCATCGGCGGCGGCACGGGCACGGTGATCGAATACGCCGGGGAGGCCATCTCCGCCATGAGCATGGAGGAGCGCATGACGGTCTGCAACATGACTATCGAGGCGGGCGCGCGCGCGGGACTGGTGGCCCCGGACGAAACCACCTACGCCTACCTGAAAGGGCGGCCCCTGGCCCCCGCGGAAGCAGACTGGGACAAGGCCCTGGCCCACTGGCGCACCTTGCCCAGCGACGCTGGGGCGGCCTACGACAAGACCGTGGAGATGGACGTGAGCAGCCTGGCCCCGCAGGTCACCTGGGGCACCAACCCGGGCATGGTGGCCGGAGTGGACGGGAGCGTGCCGGAAATGCAGGACGCCACCGACGACAACCAGAAGGAAGCCTGGGAGCGCGCCCTGGGCTACATGGACCTCAAGCCCAAAACGCGCATCACGGACATCGCCATAGACCGCGTCTTCATCGGGTCGTGCACCAACAGCCGCATCGAAGACCTGCGCGAGGCCGCCCGCTACGTGAAGGGCAAATCGGTGGCCTCCGGCGTGGAGGCCTGGGTGGTCGCCGGCAGCGGGCTGGTCAAGCGGCAGGCCGAGGAGGAAGGGCTGGACCGGGTCTTCAGTGAGGCGGGCCTGCAATGGCGGGAGCCCGGCTGCTCGATGTGCGTGGGCATGAACAACGACCTGCTAAAGCCCGGGGAGCGTTGTGCCTCCACCAGCAACCGCAACTTCGAGGGGCGTCAGGGCAAGGGCGGACGCACCCACCTGGTCAGCCCGGCCATGGCCGCCGCGGCGGCGGTGGCGGGGCACTTCGTGGACGTGCGCGAACTGGAGCCGGCGGACTGAGCCGCGCTCCCTTCATGCAAGAGCGATCATCCGGCGCATCATCCAAGCAGGAGCAGGATTCATGGAACCCTTCAAGACCTTTACCGCCCTGGCCGCCCTGTTGAACAGGGTCAACGTAGACACGGACCAGGTGATCCCCAAGCAGTTCCTGGTGGGCGTGAACCGCGAGGGCATGGGCAAGAACGCCTTCTACGACTGGCGCTACCTGGACGGCGACGAGTACAAGCCCAACCCGGAATTCGAGCTCAACCTGCCGCGCTACCAGGGCGCCCAGGTGCTGGTGGCCGGGGACAACTTCGGCTGCGGCTCCAGCCGCGAGCACGCCCCCTGGGCGCTGAAGGACTACGGCTTCAAGGCCATCGTCTCCACCAGCTTCGCGGACATCTTCTACAACAACTCCCTCAAGAACGGCCTGCTGCCCGCGGTGGTGACGGCGGAAGACCTGAAAAAACTGATGGGCGAGGTGCAGGGCAACGTGGGGCTGGAAATCACGGCGGACCTCGAGCAGCGCCAACTGACCACCTCCAGCGGCGTGAGCATCCCTTTCCAGATCGAGGATCACGCCCGCAAGGCCCTGCTGGAAGGCCTGGACGACGTCACCACGACCCTCCGGTTCGAGGACAAAATCAAAGCGTTCGAGGACAAATCCAAAGAAAGATTCCCCTGGCTGGGCTAGGCCTGTCTGGAAACCATCCTGCTACAAACCTGAAGTTGTCAGGGGGTTTTGCCCCCTGACAGCCCCCAGCGGAGAGCAAAGCTCCCTGCACCCGGTTAACGTGTACAGTCAGCCAAGCGAGGCAATTTGTGACCGAATTTGTATCCCAGTTCGGGGGGCGTGGGGGGACGGCAACGCTGCGAGTCTCGCGTTGCTTCCCCCACATATTATTTCGTTTTTCTCAAAGAGTAAGGCCTAGTGATGATTGGGCGGGTTCGAGATAAACGGAAGCCATTTGACCGTTCTGC
>CBDUSX010000441.1:0-2522 GCA_965369935.1 uncultured bacterium | reverse complement strand
TCATTGTTTGTTTCCGCCCCACCGCATACAAGGCCCTTGACGGCAGGGTCCCCTGCAATTATTTTTTTATATTGTCCATGCGATAAAATTCAGTCGATGAAGGGATCTCATGCATCCAAGGCATCTGTACAGAACACTGGCCGTGGGAGCCCTGACGCTGCTGCTGGGCGGCTTCCTGGCCGGTTGCATCGAAAAGAAAATCGAATTCCCGCTGACCGTCAATGAGCTGGCCAAGACCATCAATTTCGAGCAACTGCGCGAAGACGCCCTCACGGCGGCCCTGGTCAAGAAATCTGACCGCGATATCGTCTCCAGGTACGGCAGTGGAAACGTGCGGATATTCTTCGACGAAAACAATTACGGAAAGTTCTTCATCGCCACCGACGATGAGGCCAAGGTGCAGACAATCTCCATCCGCGGCACGACCTCCATCAACGATTTCGGTGACGGCCTGGACGTGCGCACGGCGGGCCGGGTATTCAGCAATGGAGAAACCATCCGCTACCACCGCGGATTCGTCGAGGAAACCAACAGCCTGTATGGCGTGGCCCGCGGGCATCTGAACAGCGCCTATCGCCTGCGCATCATCGGCCATTCCCGGGGCGGCGGCATGGGGCTGATCCTCTACAAAATACTCACCGACACCGGCCACGATCCCGGCAAAGTCGAGGTGGTCACTTTCGGTCAGCCCAAGATCACCAATCGCGACGGCGCCAACAAATACGGCCGGCTCAATCTGATCCGCGTCATCAACGGGCGGGACATCGTGCCCCGTTATCCGTTCTTCGACCTGCTCAGCAGCATGTATGGCCGCTATATCCAATTCGGCAACGCCATCTATCTGTGGGACAACAACGAGTGGTCTGTGGCGCTCAGCGACGACGAGCGGATGATTACCAGGAAGCAGTTTTTTCCAAAGGACCTGAGGGCCCGGGTGAAACTCCATCCGATCAATCGATACATCGACAAGCTGAAAAAAATGGCGGAACTCCCCGACAAGCAGGCCAAGCGGGTCAAGTGCTGCCTCTTCAAGGACGAGTAGGAATCAGGACGCGCCGGGCTCCCCGCATCATTCTTTTTTCTTCAATTACGCTTCTAAAACACCGACACCACCGCGCCGGTCATCAGGGTGGCGAGGGTGCCGGAGAGGAGGGACTTCAGGCCCAGGGCGGTGATTTCGCTTTTTCGTTCGGGGACGAGGCCGCCGATGCCGCCCAGCATGATGCCCAGGGAGCCGAAGTTGGCGAAGCCGCACAGGGCGTAGGTGAGGATCAGGCGGCTGTGGGGGCTGAAAGTC
This sequence comes from uncultured bacterium, assembly GCA_965369935.1. Lineage (GTDB taxonomy): Bacteria > SAR324 > SAR324 > SAR324 > JACQKK01 > JAPUIH01. The sequence goes on along the minus strand of CBDUSX010000441.1, from coordinate 1,225 downwards.
TCCGCCGGCAGGCGGGCCAGCTCCGCATAGGCCAGCAGCTCGTTGAGCACGGTCTTGGTGCCCATCAGCGCCCCGGCGGCGGGGGCCTCGGCCCAGGGGATGCCGATCAGCCACATCACCGGCGCCATCAGCCAGCCCAGCATCCGTTGCAGGGTCAGGGGCGCGCCGGCCGCATCGGGCAGCAGGCCCAGGGCCAAGTTCAACAGCGCCACCAGGGCCACCAGCACCACCAGCATGGCGACGATGTTCACGAGCAGCCGCACGCCGTCGGTGGTGCCGCTGATGACGGCGTCCATGGTGCTTTCCGCGCCGCTGGGCGCGAAGCCCCCTTGCGCGGCGGTGGCGTCCGCTTCCTCCGGCGCCATGTCCGGCACCATGATGCGGGCCAGGGTGATGGCCGCCGGGGCGCTGATCAGGGAGGCGGTGAGGATGTGGCCCATGGCGCCGGGCACCACGCCCTCCAGCATGCGCGCATAGAGCACCATCATCGTGCCGGCGATGGTGGCCATGCCGCAGGTCATCAGCACGAACAACTCCCCGCGCGACATGCGGGCCAGGTAGGGCCGCACCAGCAGGGGCGCTTCGATCATCCCCAGGAACACGTTGGCCGCCGCCCCCAGCCCCACCGCGCCGCCGACGCCGAGGGTCTTGTTTAGCAGCCAGGCGAAGGCCCGCACCACCAGGGGCAGCAGGCGCCAGTAATACAGCACGGAGGTCAGGGCGCTGATCACCAGAATCAGGGGCAGGGCGCGGAAGGCCAGCACGTAACTCGCGCCGGGGGATAGCTCCTCGAAGGGCAGCGGCCCTCCGCCCAGAAAGCCGAACACCAGGGAGGTGCCCGCCGACGTGGCCTCGTCCAGGGCCAGCACGGCCCGGTTGAGCCACAGGAACACGTGCTGGAACAACGGCGCCTTCAGCAGCAGAGCGGCTATGGCGAATTGCAGCGCCACCCCGCCCAGCACCGGGAGCGGGCGCAGCCCCCGCCGGTTTTCGCTGACGGCCCAGGCCAGCGCCAGGCAGGCCGCCAGACCGAGCATGCCCTGCGGATTCAAAGCTTCTCCCCCTTTGCGGATTGGGGTGGGTGCGCGCCCGCCGACCACTGTCCCGCGGCGGCCGCCTACCCCTTTGGACAGCGCCCCTTTGCACGCGATCCCTTTGGACGCCGTCCGTTAGGACAGCGCCTTCCTTTTAATCCGAATGGGGCCCGATGGCAAAACGCGCGGGC
>CBDUSX010000440.1:0-2522 GCA_965369935.1 uncultured bacterium | reverse complement strand
TTTCCCCAGGAGAACTTCGATGACCGACTTCAGCACCTATGAGCACCTGTTGTTCGAGCGCAAGGAAAACGGAATCCTGCTCATCACCATCAACCGCCCCGAAGTCCTCAACGCCACCAACGACCGCCTGCACTGGGAACTGACCCAGGTCTGGCTGGACGTGGACAAGGATCCGGAAACCCGCGTGGCCGTGATCACCGGCGCGGGCCGCGCCTTCTCCGCCGGGGGCGACCTGGACGGCATCGCCAGGCGGGGCAAGGACCTGGCCGCCATCGCGGGCGTGATGAAGGAAGCCTCGGACATCGTCTACAACATCACCAATTGCGACAAGCCGATCATCTCGGCCATCAACGGCGTGGCCGTGGGCGCCGGGCTGGCCGTGGCCCTGATGGCGGACATCAGCATCATCGCGGAGAACGCGCGCTTCACCGACGGCCACATCCGGCTGGGGGTGGGGGCGGGCGACCACGCGGTCATCATCTGGCCCCTGCTCTGCGGGCTGGCCAAGGCCAAGTACTACCTGCTCACCGCGGACTTCATTGACGGCAAGGAGGCCGAGCGCATCGGGCTGGTCAGCCTGTGCGTGCCGGACGATCAGGTGATGCCCAGGGCCATGGAGGTGGCGGCCAAGCTGGCCACCGGCCCGCAGTTCGCCTTGCGCTTTACCAAGCGCTCCCTCAACAACTGGATTCGGCAGGCCGGGCCGATCTTCGACTATTCCCTGGCGCTGGAAATGATGAACTTCTTCGGCGACGACGTGGCCGAAGGGGTGAAGGCCATCCGCGAAAAGCGCGACCCGGACTTTCCCTCCACCCACTCCTCCTGACGCTGCTCTTGCCGGGCTTATTGAGGGAGGCGGCCGCCATGGCCGATCAGGGCACCCGCATCGAGGCGGGGGTGCGGCGCGGAGCGCCCCTGCGCATCACCTTCGAGGGGCTGGAAATCCCCGCCCACGAAGGAGAGAGCGTGGCCGCCGCGCTGCTGGCCGCGGGCATCCGCACGCTGCGCCATACGGAGCGGAACGGCGCTCCGCGCGGCCTGTTCTGTGGCATGGGCATCTGCTTCGAATGCCGGATGATGATTGACGGCCGCCCCAACCTCCGCGCCTGCATGACCCCCGTGCGGGCGGGCATGCGTGTCCGCTCCAAGTAGCCCCCCGGCATTGCCATGGCGCCTCCGAAGCACAGGGAAGTCGTGGTGGTGGGGGCCGGCCCCGCCGGGCTGGCCGCCGCCATCCGGGCCGCAAACGGCGGGGCGCGGGTGTGCGTGATCGACGAGGCCCCCGCCCCCGGCGGACAGATTTACCGCCAACCTCCGGCGGAGTTCCGGAAAACCTCCGAAGTTTCCACCAACCCGGACGCCCCGCGGGGCGCGGAGCTGCTGCGCCGCTTCGGGGCAGCCGGGGAAACCGTGGAGTTCATGGGCGGCACGGCGGTGCTGGGCCTGTTCGAGGACAACAAGCTGGCCCTGCTCGCCGGGGAGCGCGTGTTCGAACTGCGGGCCTCCGCCCTGATCCTGGCCACCGGCGCCCATGAGCGCGTGATCCCCTTTCCCGGCTGGACCCTGCCCGGCGTGTTCACCGCCGGGGGCTGCCAGATCATGCTCAAGGCCCAGCACGTATTGCCCGGCCGGCGGGTGTTGGTGGCGGGCACGGGGCCCTTGCTGCTGGTACTGGCCGGCCAGTTGGCCCGCGCCGGGGCCGAAGTTGCCGCGGTGCTGGAGGCCTCCTCCTACGCCACGCTGGCCCTGGCCCCCCACCGCCTGTGGGGCCACTGGGGTCTGCTGCGCGAGGGCCTGGGCCATCTGCGCGCCCTGAAGCGGGCCGGCATTCCGTTTCTGCCCCACCACGCCATCCTGGAGGCGCGGGGCGAGGGGCAGGTCAGCGAAGCCGTGATCGGCCGCCTGGACCGGAACTGGAGGCCACTGGCCAGCAGCGAGCGCACGTTCGAGGTGGACGCGGTGGCCGTGGGCTTCGGCTTCGTCCCCAACACGGAACTGGCCCGGATGGCCGGCTGCGAGCATCGCTTCGACGAGGAGCAGGGGGGATGGGTGCCCGTGCGCGGACCGGGCATGGAAACCACCGTGCCAGGCATCTACGCGGCAGGGGACGGCGCCGGAGTGGCCGGAGCCATCGTGGCGGAGCTGGAGGGAAGCCTGGCGGGCATCTCCGCCCTCGAGCAACTGGGCAAATTGAATGAAGGCGGCGGCGAAGCCGAAGCCCGCGGGCTGCGCACCAAACTGCGACGGCTGGCCCGCTTTCGGCGCGCCCTGGACCGCGTCTCCCTGCCGCGTCCGGGGCTGCTGTCCCTCTGCCGTCCGGAGACCATCGTCTGCCGCTGCGAAGAGGTGACCTGCGAAGCAATCGAAGCAGCCCTGGGCGAAGGCGCCCGCAGCCTGAACAACCTGAAGCGGCTTACCCGCGCCGGCATGGGCTTCTGCCAAGGGCGCATCTGCCTGCCCTTCGTGGCCGCCCTGGCGGCCCAGGCCACCCCCGGCGGAGAGGCCGCCGTCGGCTGGCACCG
>CBDUSX010000439.1:0-2523 GCA_965369935.1 uncultured bacterium | reverse complement strand
GAGATTGAACATGCGCCTATGGAAAGCGGGGATCGTGCTCCCTGTGCTGGGGCTGGCCGTCATGTGGGCCCAGGTTTCTCCCGCCGGGCCGCCGCCATCCTCGATCGCGACCAGCGACCCGGAAATCATCGGGCAGGGAAGCCGCCTGTTCGCGAAAAACTGCTCCCCCTGCCATGGCAAGGGGGCGGTGGGAGAGAACCCGGCCACCCCCATGGGAGGGTTCAAGGCCGGCGCAGGCGATCTGGCGCCCGCGCTCAACGGGACCGGCCACGCCTGGCATCATCCACCGGCGTATTTTTTCCGCACCATCCGCAACGGCTCCACCCTCACCTTCCAAGTGGGGCAGAAGGCCATGCGTTCCAGAATGCTGGGCTGGGCCGGGCGCATGAGCGATTACGAAATTCTTGCGGTCATCGCCTATTTTCAATCCCTCTGGCCCGAGCACATCAAGCAGGGCTATCGCCAGCGGTACCTGCACAAGGTGTTTGATTGACCGGAAGGCACGAGCCTGTCCCGCATGGCGGCAGTTCCCGGCGGCCGCGTTCCTGAGGAACGAGCGTAGCGAGTGTCTCGAAGGGCGCCGCGCACAACTAAGGACGATAGGGAGATGAAGTTTCTACAACTGCTGATTCGAGCCGGCACGGCCTGCCGGGCGAGGTTTCCGGGCTGGCTCGCCGCCCTGCTGGCGTTGCTGATCGGCGCCTCCGTCTGGGCCGCCGAGCCTCCCCGGCGCAGCGGGCCGGTGCTGATCGGCATGCTCACCTACCTGTGGGGGGCCACCAGCGACATGGTGGCCGTCCGCGACGGGCTGGCGGAATTGGGCTACCGCAACAACGAGCATTTTGCCGTCGGCGCCCGCGCCGCCGAAGGGAGCGAAGCAAAGCTCGCGGTCATCATGGGCGAGTTCAAGGACGCCGGCGTGGACATCGTCTATGCGAGTGGCTGGAAGGCGCTGCAGGCCGCCCGCCGGGCCGGCATCGGCAAGCCCATCGTGTTCGCCTCCTGGTACAGCATCCCCCGTGGCGGCTCCCTTGCAGCGCTCGCGTCCCCGGGCGAGAACGTCACAGGGGTGGTCAACCGGCACGGCCGGGGCAGCCCCAAGGCCCTGGACGCCTTCCGGTCACTGATTCCGGGCCTGAAGCGGGTGCTCGTTCCCTACGACGCGGGCGGCCCGCAAGCTGAAGCGCAGATGACGGCGTTGCGGAGCGCCGCGGCGCGCCTGGGAATCGAACTGATCGAGCGCCCCGTGCGCACCAAGCAGCAGGCCCGGCGGGCCATAGCCTCCCTCCGCAGAGGGGAGGTGGACGGCATCATGCCCGCCTCCAACCGCCTCAACATCGCGGGCTTTGCTCTGCAGGCCTCCCTGCGGCGCCGCATTCCAACCATGTTCTCCCGGGCCTGGATGGCGGACTATGGCGGCCTGGCCGCCTACGGGCCGAGCTGGCCGGGCCTGGGCCGGCAGGCGGCGCGGCTGGTGGACAAGATCATCAAGGGCGCAGACGCGGGGAAAATCCCCGTGGTCTTGAACGAGCGGATGGAGCTCGTCGTGAACCTGAGAACCGCCAAAGCGCTGGGCATCCGCATCCCTCCAAAGGCCCTGGCCCGCGCGCAACGCATCTTGCGCTGAAGCGAAATCCGCCGGCCCTGGCATCTGAAGCGCCCGGCACCCGAGGCGGCCCGCGCCGGCGCCGCCCCTTGCCTTCCGCCTTGCGGGCGCTATAGCTTGCCTCACGGGGGAAGTTGCAAACACACCGGATGCGGAGATTTGACGATGGCGAAGAAAGTGCTGGTGACCGGCATGAGCGGCCTGATCGGGGGCGCCCTGCGCCGCCAGATGGAAGGCAGGTATGAGCTGAGCGCGCTCAACCGCAGCGAACTGGAAGGGGTGGTCTGCCACCGCGGGGACATCGGCGACCTGGACGCGATCCAGCCTGCCTTCGAGGGCAAGGACGTGGTGGTGCACCTGGCCGCGAAAATCGCCCGCAGCGAGGGAGCCTGGGAGGAGTTGCTGGCCCCCAACATCATCGGCACCTACAACGTCTTCGAGGCCTCCCGCCGGGCCGGCGTGAAGCGCGTGGTGTTCGCCTCGAGCGGCGCCGTGGTCGGGAACTACGAGAAGGTCGAGCCGTACAAGGCCCTGGCCGAAGGACGTTACGGGGAGCTGCCCGATAGCTGGGACAAGCTCGACGAGCATTCGCCCGTGCGCCCCGCGGACCTCTACGGCTGCAGCAAGGTGTGGGGGGAAACCCTGGCCCGCTATTTTTCCGAGGCCTTCGGCATGTCCATGATCTGCCTGCGCATCGGCGCCGTGCGGCCCAACGATCGCCCGGAGACCGACCGCCAGTTCTCCATCTGGAGCAGCCAGGGGGACATCACACGGCTCTTGGAGGCCTGCGTGGAAGCGCCGGAGAGCGTGAAGTACGACGTGTTCTACGGCGTCTCCGACAACAAATGGAGCTACCGCGACATGTCCCACGCCAAGGACGTGCTGGGCTTCACGCCCCAGGACGTGGCCGAGGATCA
>CBDUSX010000438.1:0-2537 GCA_965369935.1 uncultured bacterium | reverse complement strand
ATCCTCTGTGCCGACGTGGTGGGCTACAGCCGCCTGATGGGGGAGGATGACGAGGCCACCCTGGCCACCCTCACCACCTGCCGCGGTATTTTTTCCGAATTGGTTCAGAAATTCCGGGGGCGGGTGGTCAACGCGCCGGGAGACTCCATCCTGGCCGAGTTCGCCTCGGTGGTGGACGCGGTGAACGGCGCGGTGGAAATTCAGAAACAGCTCGCCGAGCACAATTCCGGCCTGCCCGAATCGCGGCGGATGGATTTTCGCATCGGCGTGAACCTGGGCGACGTGCTGACCAAGGAGGGCGCGCTGTACGGCGACGGGGTCAACGTGGCCGCCCGGCTGGAAGCGTTGGCCGAGCCCGGAGGCATCTGCATCTCCCGCCCGGTACACGATCAGGTCGAGTCCAGGCTGCAATTTGATTATGAGTATCTGGGGGAGCAGGCGGTGAAGAACATCGCCCGGCCCGTGCGCGCCTACCGGGTCGGGTTCGGCGCCGCCTCAGCGCCGGATGGGGGAGGAAAGGCGGAGCCGGACGAATCCGCTTCCGCAAGACAAGGCTCCGCGCTCCCCGGAACACCGGCAAGGCCTTCCGTCGCCGTGCTGGCCTTCGAGAACATGAGCGGCGATCCGGAGCAGGAGTACTTCTCGGACGGCATCAGCGAGGACATCATCACGGACCTCTCCAGGCTTTCCGGCCTCACCGTGGTCGGCCGCAACTCCTCCTTTGCCTACAAGGGCCGGGCGGTGGACCTGCGGCAGGTGGGGCAGGAACTGGGCGTGCGCTACGTGATGGAGGGCAGCGTGCGCAAGGCCGGGGAGCGGGTGCGCATCACCGCGCAGCTGATAGACACCGAAACGGGCAATCACGCATGGGCCGGCCGCTTCGACCGCACCCTGGAGGACGTGTTCGCCATCCAGGACGAGATCACCGAAGAAATTGTGACGGCTCTCGATGTGGAGTTGCTCGAAGGGGAGTTGCAGCGTGTATGGCGAAAAGCCCTCAAATCCTACGAGGCCCGTGCGGTCTACAGGCAGGGCAATGCATTTTTCGCCCATCCCACCAGGGAAGGAATCATTGAAGCGCGGCAAAAATTCGAGCGGGTTTTAGAGTTGGAGCCGGAATCGCCGGTTGGATATCAAGCGATAGGTTGGACCCATTGGTACGACGTGAGGTTCGGGTGGAACAAGGACCCCGCCCATTCCCTGGCGTTGGCGTGGGATTTCGTCCAGGAGGCGCTTGGCAAAGACGCTGACTATCCTGCCGCCAACATCCTGTTGGCCGGCGTACACCTGCTGAAACGGGAGTTTGACCAGGCCATCGCCGCCGGGGAGCGGGCCGAGGCCATGTCGCCCAACCACGGTCACGTGATCGCGTTTTTGTCGAACGTCCTGGTGTTTGCCGGGAATCCGCGTGACGGCGTGGTCAAGGCACAAAAGGCGATCCGCCTCAATCCCACCCCCCCGGCGTGGTATTTAAGCTCGCTGGCCGAGGGCCATTACGGATGCGGCCAGTACGAAGAGGCCGTCGCAGCAGGGAGACAGGCCACTTCCCTGAGTGCAGACGACGTGGAGGCTCGCGTGTACAAGGCCGCCGCCCATGAGGCATTGGGACAGCACGAGGAAGCCGGCAACGAGGCGAAAGAGTTGCTGCGCGCCGAACCCGGCTTTTCCCTGGCCGCCTTCGCCAAGACCCAGCCTTACAAGGATCGGGCGCTGCTGGACGGCCTGCTGGAACTGCTGCGCAAGGCCGGCCTGCCGGATTGAAGGGCGGAACTCGCGGCATGACATGGGCCGATTCTTACCCGGATTTGATTCCGACGAGGGGATCCTATGACCACTGAAAACGAAAGGGTGGCGCTGGTGACCGGCGCCGGGGGCGGGCTGGGCGGCGTGATGACCGCGGCCCTGCTGGCCGGGGGGCACAAGGTGCTGGCCATGGACTCGGACGAGCACAGCCTCGGCAATCTCGAGGCCCGGCATTCCTCCGGCGGGCTGCACGTCTTTCAGGGGGACGTCTCGCGGGAGGCCGACGCCGCGGGGGCGGCCGCGGAATGCGTGCGGCGCTTCGGCCGCCTGGAAATCCTCGTCAACAACGCGGGCATCGGGCCGAGTTCCATCAGGCCCGACGCGGAGAAGAACTTACCCACCATCGAGGAACTGACCCCGGCCACCTGGGAGCGGTTTTTCGCGGTCAACGTCGGCGGCGCGTTCCTGATGGCCCACGCGGCCCTGCCATCCATCAAGGCCGCCGGCTGGGGGCGCATCGTCAACAACACGACGAGTTTCATCACCATGCTGCGCATCCTGCCCTACGGGGCCACCAAGGCGGCCCTGGAAGCCCTCTCGGCGGTCTGGGCCAAGGAACTGGAAGGCAGCGGCATCACCGTGAACGTGCTGATTCCCGGCGGGCCGACGGACACCGCGTTCATTGCCGACGAGTCGGGAATTCCCCGGGAGGAGATGCTCAAGCCGGAAATCATGGCCGCGCCCTTGCGCTGGCTGGCGTCCGGCGCCTCGGACGGCGTGACCGGACGGCGCAT
>CBDUSX010000437.1:0-2538 GCA_965369935.1 uncultured bacterium | reverse complement strand
GCCAGCAGGGGATCGTAGTACCCGGCCACGTTGAGCAGGCCGCAGGGCTTGTCGTGCAGGCCCAACTGGGCCCAGGTGAGCATTTCGAACAGCTCGTCCAGGGTGCCCAGGCCTCCGGGCAGGGCGATGAAGCCGTCGGCAAGCTCGGCCATCTTCTCCTTGCGCTCGGTCATGGTGTTCACGACGTGCATTTCGCTCAATTCCTCGTGGCCGATCTCCCTGTCCATCAGTTGGTTGGGAATGACGCCGATCACCTCCCCGCCCGCTTGCAGGGCGGCGTCGGCGGTCACGCCCATCAGCCCGATCCTGCCCCCGCCATAGACCATGCCCAGCCCGCTCTCGGCAAGATGGGCGCCCAGCTTCCGCGCGGCGTCGGCATAGTGGGCCGGGCCGCCCGTGGTGGAGCCGCAGAACACGCAGACGCGTTTCATGGCCGCCTCCCGGGGGGTGCGGGCGCGGCCGCGCAGCTTCGGGCGGAAAGACCCGGGGAGGCGGGGAAACGGGCGGGTGTTGGGGTGGTCATCTAGCGCTTCTTCGCAAGGTAGGCGCCCAGGCGGTCCATGCCTTCGGCGATGTTTTCCAGGGAGTTGGCATAGCTGAAGCGCAGGTAGCCCTCTCCCCCTGCGCCGAAGTCCATCCCCGGCGTCACGGCCACGCCGGCCTCGTTGAGAATTTCCATGGCCAGCTCGAGAGAGTTCTTGCCATAGCGGCTGGCATCGGCAAAGCAGTAAAAGGCGCCCACGGGCTCGTACTTGAGGGGCAGGCCGATCTCGTGCAGGCGGTCAATCATGTATATGCGCCGCCGGTCGTACTCCGCCTTGTACAACTCGCACTCCGGGGTGGCCACTGTCATGGCGGCGATTCCGGCATGCTGCACGAAGTCCGAGGCGGAAATCATGATGTTGTTGTGTATTTTCACCACCGTCGGCGTCAGCCGCTTGGGGAAAATCAGGTAGCCCAGCCGCCAGCCGGTCATGGCGAAGTACTTGGAAAAGCCGTTGAGCACGAAGGCCTCCTCGCTGAACTCCAGCGCCGTGTGCTCCTCCCCGGCGTAGGTGAGGCCGTGGTAAATCTCGTCGGAGATCAGGGGCACCCCCAGTTCCGTCAGTTCTTTCAGCACCTCCTTCTTCATCACCACCCCGGTGGGGTTGGCGGGAGAACAGACAACCAGGGCCCGGGTGCGCGGGGTGATCTTCTTCCTTACCGCCGCTGGATCGAGTTGAAAGCCGTCCGCCTCGCCGATGGGCACGTAGACCGGCTCACCACCGGCGATGCGCACGAAGTTCGCGTAGCAGGCATAGGTGGGGTCGCTCAGGATCACCTGGTCCCCCGGCTCCAGCAGCATCAGCATCAGCATCTGCAACAGCAGCGAAGTGCCCATGGAGACCACCACCTGATCCGGCTCCAGGCTGACGCCGTATTTGCTCTCGTGGTACTTGCAGATCACCTCCCGGAAGCGCGGAATGCCCAGGCTGTGGGTGTACTTGGTGTGGCCGTCCAGCATGGCCTTGATGGCCGCCTCCTTGATCGGCGAGGGCGTGGGCAAGTCAGGCTCCCCGAACTCCAGGTGCATGATGGAGCGCCCCTCGGCCTCCAGCAGCGCGGCGGCCTGAAAAACCTGCACCGCATAAAAAAGCGAGACGTCGTCAAGATGTGGGGGAAGGGGAATGTTCACCTTGGGCCTTCACATACAGGATTCGCCGGTTACGATGCAGGCGCCGCGGGTGGTGCAGCCCTTGCGTTCAGGAAGCCGCCGCCGGCAGCCTCATCAACTCGTCACCTTGTCCCAGACTTCCGCCACTTGCGCGCCCAGGGCCTCCAGATCGCCTTCGTTGCGGATCACCCGGGCTGCGTGGGCCGTGCGCTGCTCGTTGCTCATCTGGGCGCCCAGCCGGGCCAGGGCCTCCTCGCGGTTGAAGCCGTCGCGCTCCATCAGCCGGGCCACGGCCACCTCTTCGGCGGCCAGCACCACCCATACCTCGTCGCACAGGGCATCCCAGCCGGCTTCCAGCAGAATGGCCGCGTCCAGCACGATCAGCGGCGGCGCCCGGGAGGCGGAAAGTTCCCTCAGGGCCGCGATTTCACGGCCCATCAACTCCGCCATGCGCGGATGGGAGATGGCATTGAGCCGCTCCAGTTGGGCCGCATCGGCGAACACCAACGCCCCCAGCTTGCGCCGGTCAATGGCCCCGTCGGCGCCCAGGATGTCCTCGCCGAAGGCGGCCACCACCTCGGCGAAGGCCCCGCCCCCCGGCGCGATCACGCGGTGCCCCACGCTGTCCGCGTCAATGATGTGCGCGCCCCGCTCGGCCAGCAGCCTGCTTACGCTGGTCTTTCCGGCGGCGATGCCCCCGGTCAATCCCACCACCCGGACGCCAGGCTCTGTGAGGGATGGTTCGGGCATAGGTCCTGAAAGGAGGAGCGCGGGGCGCCGGCGGCCGGTTGCGGGGGTCTGCCGGGCCGGCGCCCGCTGCGGCGCGGCTTCCGTCAAACACCGGCATTTTAAGCATACCTGCGGGAGATTGAAAATGGTAAATG
>CBDUSX010000436.1:0-2540 GCA_965369935.1 uncultured bacterium | reverse complement strand
TGACCCTGAAGGAAATCGGCGCCAACTACGGGGGCTAGCCCGCGCAGCTTAAGGGCGCAGCTAAAGGACGCAGTTTAAGGGCGGCGTTTAAAGGGAAAGCCAGTGACCGAGTTGCTGATAAAGGCCGGACGGGTATTCGACGGGGAGAGCGAGCGGCCCCTGGAGCGGGCCTTCGTCGCCGTGGACGAAGGGCGCATCGCGGCGGTGGGCGCCCAGGCCGACCTGGGGGCCGAGGAGGGCCGCTTCGCCCGCACGATTGACCTGGGGGACGACGCCACCCTGCTGCCCGGCCTGATCAACATGCACACCCACATGAGCTTCAGCGCCGGCGACCTGGTGTTTCACGACGCGGTTAACGACAGCCACGAGGTGCGCATCATGCGCGCCACGCACAACCTGCGCGAGGCCCTGGCCTGCGGCACCACCACCGTGCGGGACTGCGGCACCTTGAACCCCGTGGCCTTCGCCCTGCGAGACGCCGTGGAGCGGGGAGTGATCCCCGGCCCGCGCATCATCGCCTCGGGCAACGGCATCACCACCACCGGCGGGCACCTGTGGTTCTGCTCCCATCAGGCCGATTCGGCGGAGGAGATGACCAAGGCCGTGCGCGACCAGGCGGAGCAGGGCGCGGATTTTATCAAGGTCTTCGCCACCGGCGGCAACACCACGCCGGGCAGCGATCCCGTGAAAGCCCAGTACAGCGAAGCGGAGATGTGCGCCCTCGCCGGCGAGGCGCGGGGGCTGGGCCGGCAGGTGGCTTCCCATGCCCACGGCACGGCGGGGGTGATGAACTCCATCGCCGCGCGGGTGACCACCATCGAGCACTGCACCTTCCTCACGCCGGAGGGCATTCACTACGAGGTGGAGCAGGCGCAACGCATCGCCGATGCGGGCATCTGGGTCTGCCCCACCATCTTCCGCAGCATCTCCAAAGTCGCGGAGCGGGAGGACGTGAAGGGCTCCCGGCAACTGCGGGAATTCCTGGCGGCCCTGGAGCAGCGCCAGCAAAACCTGAGCAGCCTGATCGAGCAGGGGGTGCGCATCGTGGCGGGCACGGACGCCGGGGTGCGCCACTCGGGCTTCGGGGATTATCCGGCCGACCTGACCCTGATGGCCGAAGGCAGCGGGCTTTCCCCGGCCTACGTGCTGAAAACCGCCACCTCCGCCGCGGCGGAATGCCTGGGGATCTCCGACATCGGGCGCATCGCGCCGGGCAAGCGCGCGGACCTGCTGGGCGTGGCGGGCAATCCCCTGGTCTCCATCGCCGACCTAAACAACACCCGGCTGGTGGTGGCCGCCGGACGGGTCATGGCCTAGTACTACTTTGTTATTTGAAACCGCCGATGGACGCAGATAAACACGGATAAGAATAAAATCAATTGCTTATATCGGCGTTTATCCGTGTTCATCTGCGGTTGAGCAAGGCCCCTTGACCCATTCACACGCTGCGGCAAGCCATGGCCGGGGAATACGACGTTATCGTGATTGGGGGCGGGGTGCTGGGCGCCTCCACGGCCTGGCATTGCAGCCGCGAGGGGTTGCGGGTGCTGCTGCTGGACAAGGAGGAGGCGCTCTCCGGCACCTCGGGGGCCACCTTCGCCTGGTGCGGGGCGCACCTGAAATCCCCGCTCTCATACAACCTGATGAGCCAGGAGGCGATCGGCCTGTACGACGGCCTGGAGGCCGAGCTCGACGCCAAGCTGGAATACGGCCGGGTGGGCAGCATCTCCCTGCTGCCGCCGGAGGATTATGAGCAGTGGCGCGGGCGCATCGGGGACATGCGGGCGGAAGGCTACGCCCTGGAATTGCTCGACCTGCGTCAGGTGCGAGCGCTGGAGCCGGCGGCGCCGGACATTTACGCCGGTGGCCTGCACTGCCCCATTGACGTGGAGATCAATCCCTTCCTGCTGGTGGCCGCCTACCTGCGCGCGGCCCGCCTGAACGGCGTGGACATTCGCTACGGACACGAGGTGCTGGGCATCGCAAGCGGCGGCCCGCCCCACACGGTGCATACCCGCCACGCGGAATTCCGGGCCGCCCACGTGGTGCTGACCGGGGGCATCCACTCCGCCCAACTGGGAGCGCTGGCCGGCTGCGAAATTCCCGTGAACCAGTCGCGGGGGCAGATTCTGGTCACCGAGCGCGCGCCGCGCATGCTCAACGGATTTCTCGGCTTGCGCCGCGATCCCCTGGAAGGCGGGTTCATGGTGCGCCAGGTGCGTTCGGGCAACGTGCTGATGGGCTACACGGAAGAGGCCGTGGAATTCGACCGGCGGGTCACCATGGACGGCATGCGCCTGCTGGCCCGCAACGCCGTGGCGGGCTTCCCGCCCCTGGCGTCCCTGCAGGTGATCCGGGTCTATGCCGGCATCCGCCCCATGCCCGGCGACGGCCTGCCCATCCTCAGCGATCTGCCCGGCCGGCCGGGGCTGATCCTGGCCGCCACCCACTCGGGCTACACCCTCTCCGTGCTGGTGGGGCGCACGGTGGCCCGCCACGTCCAGGGCACGGACGAGAGCGGCTATTTCGACACCTATTCC
>CBDUSX010000435.1:0-2550 GCA_965369935.1 uncultured bacterium | reverse complement strand
CTGCACCTTCTGGATGAAATCAACTTCTTCCGGGCTGGTGTTTCCATCCACGAAGGATACGGCGCACAGCGTTTTCAGCAGCAGTTCCTTGGCGTTGCTGGAGCTGAGGGCGTCGGCGTCTCCCGCCAGGCTGCCCCCCATGGCGACCAGTTCCTCGCGCTCGTCGTCCTGCAGATCCATGGAATCGGAGAAGCGCTTGAGAATCTTCTTTTCCATCATGTGGAATTCGCTGTCCACCTTCGCCAGATGGATGGCGAACACCAGGATGGTCTTCAGGTCCTGCCTTGAAATATCGTCCATATTTCCTGATTGGCCTCCCCCGAGGTGCGCGGCAAGACCGAAATGCCGCCTTGATCGGAATGTCCCCGGCCATAACAATAAATAATATGGCCGTGTATCGAATACCACGAAATTTGATTTGGCGTCAAAGTTCCCGGCACCCGGCAGAGTTGCCTGCCACGGCGCATAACCCGCCACTCGCCGCGCCTGCGCGGATTTTGACTCCCCGCCCCGGGGCTGGGACAATCCCGATAGTCAGCCAGCGCAGTTCGTGAATCACTTACCACCGGATTACCCCGCCCATGGCCGGCAAAGCCACCAAACAACGCCGCTCCTTTTCCCAGCAGAACCTGGAGTTCCGCCACGACGGGCCCCTGGGCGAATTGCTGGCCGAGGCCCTGCGGGTTCCGGCCCACGGGGGCTACGTATTCACCCACCGCTTCCACCCCTACCCGGGGCGCTTTCATCCCCACCTGCCCCGCAAGCTCCTCAAGGCGGTGGCCGGGCCGGGCACGCGGGTGTTCGACCCCTTCATGGGGGGAGGCACGGCGCTGGTGGAGGCCCTGCTGCTGGGCCTGGAGGCTGAAGGCAACGACCTCAACCCCGTGGCGAAGCTCGTGGCCCGCGAGCGCACCCGCCCCCGCAAGCCGGAGGAGGCGGAGCCCGTGCTGGCCGAAGCCCGGCGCATCGCGGCGGAAGTGGAGGCCCTGCGCCGCGAGAAGCACCCCCCGCGGGTAAGCCTGCCCAACCTGGCGGCGATAGCTCCCCACTATCAGCAGCATATGCTGGCCGAGCTGCTGCAGTGGCTGCGCCTCGTCAATGCCCTGCCGCGGGGTGGGACGCGGGAAACCCTGCGGGCGGTGTTTTCCAGCGGGGTCGTGAAGTATTCCAACCGGCTTTCCGATAGCCAGTCCCGCAGCGATCCGCCGCGCTATCCCAAGGGCGCGGTGACGCGCTTTTTCGCCGCCAAGTGCGAGGAGTTGCTATTGGGCCAGGTGGCCCTGGGCAGGCGCCTGCCCGGGCGGCCGCATGTTCAGCTGTATCAGGAAGACGCCGCGCTGCTGCCTTCCCTGGGCTGGGGCGTATGCGACCACATTCTCACCAGCCCGCCCTATCCGGGCACCTACGACTACTACGAGCAGCACAGCCTGCGCATGAACTGGCTGGAACTGGAAGGCGCGCCCTTCCGCGAGGACGAGCTGGGCGCCCGCCGCCGGACGGGCGGGGGCCGTTGGAGCCATGGCATGCGCGACGTGCTGCTGAGCCTGATGCGCGTGCTGCGGCCGGGAGGCGGTCTGTATCTGGTGCTGGGAGACTGGCTGGAAGGCGATCACGGGGTGGACGCCGCCGCGGCCCTCCGCCGCATCGCCACGGAAAAAGGCTGGCAGGCGGGCTCCTGGGCCTCCGCGCGGCGGGAAGTCCATTCGCGCCCGGAGAAAAAGGCCTTCGCCAAACGGGGCAAGTGGGAACACCTGCTGGAGTTCCGGCGGCCCTGAGCGCTACACCTCGAATTCCTTGCCGTCCTCCGCGTATTCCCAGCCCAGCCCCTGCACCCGCTCCAGCATGTCCGCGCTCATGTGGGTCAGCACGATGCGCCGGGCGGCCAGGGCCCTCGCATTGGCTTTCAGGGTCTTGAAGTTGAGGTGGTACCTGATTGGCTTGTCGAAGGTGTAGGCCTCGGCGATCAGCAGATCCGCCCCCTTGGCGGCGGGCACCAGGTTCTCGCACCACTCCGTGTCGCCGGTGTAGGTGATGGTCTTGCCGCCGCAGCCCATGCGCAGGGCCAGGGGCGGGTTGCCGCAGGGGTGGGACACCTCATAGGGCCTGACCGTTATGCCGCCCAGTTGCTCCTCCGCGCCGGGCTCCATCTCGCGGAAACGGAGCTCGAAGATCCGCTTCACCGAGCTGGAGCGTGGGAACAGCACCTCCATGGCCCGTTTGACCCGATCCTCCAGCCCGCGCGGCCCGGCGATCAGCAGGGGCGATTTGCGCTTGCTGACCAGTTGCGCGTCCAGAATGAAGAAGGGGATGCCCCCGAAGTGGTCGCCATGCAGGTGGGACACCAGGATCGTCGAGATGGAGTTGGGCTCCACCGCGAACCTGCGCATGGCCACCAGGGAGGTGGCCCCGCAGTCCACCAGAAAATTCTGCTCCGGCGCGGAGATCAGGAAGCAGGTGTTGAACCGCCCCCCGCTGCCGAAGGCGTCCCCGCTGCCCAGAAATCTCACTCGCACCTTGTCCATGTCCGTGCCCCGGTGATTGTTGGTTGAC
>CBDUSX010000434.1:0-2554 GCA_965369935.1 uncultured bacterium | reverse complement strand
TGGCCGCACATCGCCTGACAATTACACTGCCTGACAATCACAGCGCCTGAGGCCATGTCCACCATCGCCATCACCATGATCGGCCACAACGAGGCCCATCTGCTGCCCACCGCCCTGGAGAGCGCGCGCTGGGCGGACGAGATTATCTACGTGGATTGCGATAGCGGGGACGGCTCCCTGGAGGTGGCGCGGCGCTATACGGACAAGGTGTTTTCCCGCCCCAACCAGACCAACCTCAACCTCAACAAGAGCTACGCCATCGAACAGGCGGGCAGCGAGTGGGTGTTTTACCTGGATCCCGACGAGGCGGTGTCCCCCGCCCTGGCGGAGGAAATCCGCGCCGTGATCGCCTCTGCCCCGGCGGAGAACGCCTATCGCCTCCCCCGCCGCAACCACTTCTTCGGCAGGTGGCTTCGCCATGGCGGGCAGTATCCGGATTTGCAACTGCGGCTGTTCCGGCGGGGCAAGGCCCACTTTCCCTGCGTGGACGTGCATGAGTCCCTGGTGGTGGACGGCGCGGTGGGCCGGTTGAGGGAGGCCATGGAGCATTACACCTGCCCCACCACCTTCGAGTCCCTGCGCAAGATGGACTTTTACTCCACCTTTCACGGCCAACTGATGGTGGAGCAGGGGCTCAGGCCCACGCCGGGCATGGCCCTGCGCTATCTGGTGCTCAAGCCCGTGGGGAAGTTCACGCGCCGTTATTTCTTCAAGGGCGGATTTCTGGACGGCTGGCCCGGATTGCTGCAGGCGGCGATCAGCAGCATGGATTTTCAGTACCGCTTCATCAAGTTCTGGCAGAACAGCGTGGGCGTTCCGAAGCGCTCCCCCAAAGACAGGGAGCGCGCCCCCAAAGACAGAGCCGGGCCATGAGCCGCCTGCCACCGGCGGAAGGGGTGGTCTCCGTGTTGCTGCGGGCCATGCGCTTTGCCGCGGAAAAACATCGGGACCACCGGCGCAAGGGCGAGACCGCGGCGCCCTACATCAACCATCCCATCGCGGTGGCCCAGCAACTGGCCGAGGCGGGGCTGGAAAACGACGTGGAGTTGCTGATGGCCGCGGTGCTGCACGACGTGGTGGAAGACACCGACGCCACCGGCGAGGAAGTGCGGGCCCTGTTCGGCGAGCGCGTGGCGGAAATCGTGATGGAAGTAACGGACGACAAGACCCTCCCCGATGAGAGGCGCAAGCAACTGGCGGTGAAGCACATCGCAGGCAAGAGCGGAGCGGCGCAGTTGCTCAAACTCTCGGACCTGATCGCCAACATCTACGACGTAATCCACCACCCGCCCAACTGGAGCGCGGAGCGCAAGAATCGCTATTTCGATTGGAGCGAGCGGGTGGTCAAGGCGATCCGGGGGGTGCATCCCGACCTGGAAGCCCGCTTCGCCGAGCTGCTGGCCGAAGGACGCCGCCAGATCAGCGGCTCCTAGAACGGCTCTTGGAACGGCTCCTGGAATGGCGCTTGGAACCGCGCTTAGGAGGAGGCGGCGGGGGGGGCGTCACGAAATCCTGGCGGATGATCTTCCTCCCCGCATCGTCGTAAAGCCGCGGGGGCGTGAGCCTTTCCTGGTCGGCGTAGGGAATCACCGGCTCGCGCTTGGGCGGCTTTGTGGGCAGGGCCAGCTCCCGCACCGGGCGCCCGGCCTGATAGACGGCCCGTTTTGTCAGGGTGCCGCCCTTGTCCCAGAAGCGCCATTCTCCATCTTCCAGGTCGTTCTCGTAGGCGCCCCGGGAGCGCAGTTGGCCGTTGGCGTACCAGTGGCGCCACAGGCCGATCTTCATGCCGTGCTCCAGGCGCCCTTCCACTTTCTCCTGCCCGTTGGGGTGGGCCTTCATGAACACGCCGTGCAGGATGCCCAGCCGGTATTCCTCGATGCTCTTCAACTGGCCGTTGGGGTAGTACAGCACCCACCGGCCGTCGGGAATGCCGGTGACGAATTTTCCGCTGGCCTTGGGGGAGCCGTCGTCGAACCAGTAGCTCCAGGCGCCGTGGCCCTTGTCGAACTTCATCCGCCCCTGGGCGACCTTCCGCCCCGCGGTGTTGGAGAAGGTGGTGTTGGGGTCTTCGAGCTGCTTGCCCACCAGCACTTCCTGGAAGCGCCCGTCGTAGCGCACCCGGCGGATCAGGTGGCCGTCCTTGTTCCACCAACTCCAGATGCCCACCGGCTCGTTGTCGTGGTACTTGCCCTGCAAGGCGATGCGGCCATTGGGGTGAAAGCGCTGGAAGCCCCCGTGCCGCAAGACCTCGCCCTTGCGGTTGACGCGGGTGCTGACCCTGGCTTTCAGCTTGTCGTCCGGATAATAGAGCAGCCGCACGTCCGCGAGTGCGGACCGCCACCCCAGCGTCAGCAGCACCGCGGCTGCCAGCAGAGGCGCGAGGCCCACGCGCCGGCGCAATAACTCGGCACGGGGAATTCGGGATTGTTGGGTCATGCGCGCACGGCTTTCCGTTGTGTGCCCCTCGCCACCGCCGTTCTCCGCGTCGTTTCTGTTCGGTGGCCGGGTTCTTCCGCGGGAGTTGCAAATTTCCCGCCAGAATGCCGCCAGCCAG
>CBDUSX010000433.1:0-2555 GCA_965369935.1 uncultured bacterium | reverse complement strand
CACCTGCGGGACGGGCTGGCGCGGCTGGGGCTGGAGGGGCTGGCCATCGCCACGGAGAAGGCCAGCCGCCACCACATCTCAGGCACGCGCTTCCTGGTGACCTGGCCCGGCAAGGAGGACGGCGCCGGGAAAGACCACGGGGAGGGCCACAGCGGAGAAGGCCATGGGGAGCACGGGGCGCATGCCCATCGCGACTACCGCGACATCCGGATATTGATCGAGGGCAGCGGCCTCGCCGCGGGCCCCCGGGAGACGGCCTTGAGCATCTTCCGCAAACTGGCCGAGGCCGAGGGCGCGGTGCACGGCGTGCCCCCGGAAGAGGTGCGGTTTCACGAGGTGGGGGCGTGGGACTCCATCGCCGACGTGGTCTGCACGGCCCTGGCCTTGGACTACCTGGCCCCCGGCGCCGTCTACTGCTCCGCCGTGCCCGTGGGCGCGGGGACGGTGAAGACCGCCCATGGCGTCATGCCCGTGCCCGCCCCGGCCACGTTGCTGCTGCTGGAGGGCTTTCCCATCGTGCAGGGCGGCCCGGCTTACGAGCGCACCACGCCCACCGGTGCGGCGATCCTGGCCGCGCTGGCCACCCCGGCGCCCGAGCCCTTCGCCTACGTGCCCCGCCGGGTGGGGGTGGGCCTGGGCAGCTATGACGGAGCGGAGGTGCCCAACCTGCTGCGGGCGGTGCTGGGCGAAGCCGGTGCGGCCGGCGAGGCGGGGGCGGACGCGCCGGTGCGGGAGACCATCGAGTGCGCCGAGGCCAACCTGGACGACGCCAATCCGGAATGGATCGGCTACCTGATGGAGCGCCTGCTGGAGGCCGGCGCGCTGGACGTGGCCCTGCTGCCCGTGCAGATGAAGAAGAACCGTCCGGGCACGCAGATTCAGGTGCTCTATCGGCCCCAGATGCGCGATGCGGTGCTGGAGTTGATCTTCAGCGAGGTCACCACCCTGGGCGTGCGCTACCACGCCCTGGAGCGGGTGGCCCTGCCCCGCGAGCAGGCGGCCGTCATCACCCCCTGGGGCGAGGTGAGCGGCAAGGTGACGAGGGTGGGCGGCAAGATGCGCTTCGCGCCGGAGTTCGAGGCCTGCCGGGCCCTGGCCAAACAGGCGGAGGTGCCCCTGCAGGAGGTTTACCGGGCCGCGCAGAAAGCCTACGGTGGCGTATCCGCCGGTGAGAAGGAGGCGGGGAAACCCTGAGGCCTCCGCCGCCGCTTTTTCTCCGCCATATTCCCCGTCATTCTGCGGGGCTATTTTACAACTTCCCTGGCGGCGGCTATGGTGGCTGGAGAGGGCCGGCAGCGATTGCGCCCCGGCCTCCGCTTCATTGATAGACACAGATTTATCCACTGAGTAATTGACCGGCACAGGGTATGATAGAAAACTTTAAAGGCACGACCATATTGTCCGTCCGCAAGGGCGGGAAGGTGGTCATGGCCGGCGACGGCCAGGTCACCATGGGTCAGACGGTGATGAAGGCCAATGCCACCAAGGTGCGCACCACCTATCATGGCAAGGTGCTGGCCGGGTTCGCCGGCTCCACGGCGGACGCCTTCACCCTGTTCGAGAAGTTCGAAGAGAAGCTGGACGAATACAGCGGCAACCTGACGCGCGCCTCGGTGGAACTGGCCAAGGAATGGCGCACCAGCCGCATGCTGCGCAATCTGGAGGCCCTGCTCACGGTGGCCGATGCGGAGGCTTCCCTGATCATCTCCGGGAACGGGGACGTGATCGAGCCGGAGGAAGGGCTGATGGCCATCGGCTCCGGGGGCATGTTCGCCCTGGCCGCGGCCAAGGGGCTGCTGGCCAACGGCGATCTTTCCGCCCGGCAGGTGGTGGAGCAGGCCATGGCCATCACGGCGTCCATCTGCATTTACACCAATGAAAACCTGATCATCGAAGAGCTACAGACTTCCTGATGGATTCATCCAAACTCCCAGTCAACCTCACGCCGCGCGAAATCGTGGTGGAACTGGACAAGTACATCATCGGTCAGGACGAGGCCAAGCGCAGCGTGTCCATCGCCCTGCGCAACCGCTGGCGCCGCATGCAGGTGCCGGAAGAGCTGCGCGAGGAGATTCTGCCCAAGAACATCATCATGATCGGCCCCACCGGCTGCGGCAAAACGGAAATCGCCCGGCGCATGGCCCGGCTCACCGGCGCGCCGTTCGTGAAGGTGGAGGCCTCAAAGTTCACCGAGGTGGGCTATGTGGGCCGGGACGTGGAGTCCATTATCCGCGACCTCGCCGAGGTCGGGGTGGCCATGGTGCGCAAGGAGCAGATGGAGCAGGTGCGCGAAAAGGCCCGCGAGCAGGCCGAAGACCGGCTGCTGGAAATCCTGGTGCCCTCGGAGAACCCTCCCGGCATCACCCCCACCGCCGCCCACGACGAGCAGAAGCACTCCACCCGCGAGAAATTCCGCGACAAGCTGCACAAGGGGCTGCTGGACGACAAGCAGGTGGAGGTGGACGTGGCCGAGCGGCAGGGCGGGCCCATGCTGGAATTTTTCCCCGTCTCGGGCATGGAAAGCATGGACATTTCCATGAAGGACATGCTCTCCA
>CBDUSX010000432.1:0-2564 GCA_965369935.1 uncultured bacterium | reverse complement strand
TCTCCCCTGGCTCGCCTTTTTCCTGCTTGTCGTCGCCGGCTGCCCTGGCCTCTTTGGAGAACTCGAGCAGCCTGGCCGCGCAGATGCCGAAGACCGACTCGGGCGGGTATTCGCCCCCGGGCTGCGCTTCCCCGGCGGCGATGCCGGTCATCAATTCCAGGCCGTCCTCGATGCGGCTGACCGGATAGATGTGGAACTTGCCCTCCCGCACCGCCTCGATGATTTCCTCGTCCAGCATCAGGTTGACCTTGTTGACCGCGGGAATCATGACCCCGCTGTCATCGGGAAAGCCATGCTCCTTGGCGAACTGGTAAAAGCCGGTGATCTTCTCGTTCACCCCGCCGATGGGCTGGATTTCGCCGTGCTGGTTCATGGAGCCCGTCACGCCAATGGACTGCTTGAGGGGCACCTGGGAGATGGCCGAGACGGTGACGAAAAATTCCGCGGCGGTGGCCGAATCGCCCTCGATGCCCCCGTAGCTCTGCTCGAAGGTGATGGAGACCGAAAGCGCCAGGGGCCGCTTGCGGGCGAACAGCTTGCCCAGGTAGCCGTTGAGGATCAGCACGCCCTTGGTGTGGATGCGGCCCGACAGGTCCGCCTCGCGCTCCACGTTGATCAGCCCGCTGCGCCCCGCATAGGCCTGGGCGGTGATGCGGCTGGGTACGCCGAAGGCGACGCGCCCCACCTGGTAGACGGCCAGGCCGTTGACCTGGCCCGCCCGTTTGCCCTCGAAATCCAGCAGGATGGTGCCCTCGCTGATCTCGCGCTTGACCAACTCCTCGATTTTGGAATGGCGGTAGCGCTTCTTGCTCAGGGCCTGATCCACCATTTCCCTGTTGAGGGAAAAGTGGCCCTGCTGGCGGGCCAGCATGTCCGCCTCGATCAGGTTGTCCAGCAGGCGCCTCATCTGGGCGCTGAGGCGGTTCTGGTGGGACACCTCGCGGCTGGCCTCCTCGATCAGGCGGGCCATCCCGCCGTTGTCCAGGGGCAGCAGGCCTTCCGCGTCGGCGTGGTGGTTCACGTAGGCGATGAACTGTTCCAGCACCTCCGGGGTGCGCACCAGGGTGCCGGAGAAATCGGCGTGAATCTTGAACAGGCGGGCGAACTCCTCATCCACGGTCTGCATCATGTGCACCAGCCGTTCGTCGCCCACCACGATCACCTTGGCGTCCACGGGCACGGCCTGGGGCTCCAGGTGGGCCGCGGAGCGCCAGCCCATCTCCGCCATCTGGTCGCGCAGCTTCACTTCGCCGGAGCGCAGGGCGCGCTTGAGGGAGTAATAGACGAACGGGTTTTGCACCAGGTCTTCCGCCTGCACGATCAGATAGCCCCCGGAAGCCTGAAGCAGGCTGCCCGCGCGAATCAGGGTGAAATCCGCTTTGAGCACCCCCTGCTCCTCGACGAAGTCCACCCCGCCGATGAGATTGGAGTAGGTGGGATTGTTCTCCACCACCACCGGCGCGGAAGCATCACCCGAACGGTCCACCACCACGTTGAGCCGGCATTGCTTGGCGAACAGCTGGCGCATCACCTGGATTTGGACGCCGCCGAAGGGCGAGGCCCCTCCGCCGGGCTGGGTGGAGACCGACTCGCCGAAGAACAGGTAGCGCTTTTGGACGATCTCTTCTTCCAGAGCGTCCAGATAGGCGGTCAATCCCTCGGTTTCCTCCGGGATCAGGCTGCGCATGTCCGCGTGATAGGCCTTTAGCAGTTCGCGCACGGCCTTTTCGATATAGGCCTCGATGGCATCGCGCATCTCCTTGACCACGGCCAGGATCTGCGGATTGACCTCCGACATTTTTTCCAGCACTTCCTTGCGCCGCCCGGCGATCTCCTCCCGCTCCTCCACACCCATGCTCAGGTAGACTTCCTCGGTCATGGGCTTGCCGTCGGCCAGGGGGATCATGTTCATGCCCTGGTTGGTGGTCTGCATGACGATGCCCCGCTCCTCGGCGAACGCCTCCACCGTCCGGGTAAGCTCCCGTTCGCGCTGCTCGTGGCCTTCGCGCATTTCCTGAATCTGGGCCTTCACCGACGGTTGTTCCAGCAGGTGGGGCAGTTGGTTGTCCAGGAGCTTCAACAGCTCGTCTATCAGGCGGTTGACGATGGTGCCGGAGCCGGGCGGCAGGAACAGCACGCCGGGCTTGTTGGGATTGGCGAAATTCTGATGGATGCAGATGTCCATGGCGGCGGGCTCGCTGGCCGCCCGCTCCTTCACGATGCCGTGTACGATGGTGGTCTTGCCGCTGTCCGGGGCCCCGGAGACGGCGATGTTGAACCACTTTTTTTTCAGGGACAGGCCGAATTCCAGCGATTCCAGACCCCTGGTCTGCCCCGGGGGCACGGGCGGCCCGGCATCCTGAGTTTCCGCGGGCGTAGCGGGAATGTCCGCTTCGGCGCAGCGGCAGACGAGTTCATCGGGCTTGAGCTCTACCGGCATCATGGGCAAATCCTCTTCACGCAATGTTCCGCGACAGGCCGGAAACCACTTTCACGCGCTGTATCATATTGCTGGGAAGCTTGCTTTAGAAAATATCACGCTGAACCGGCCATGACCATATCCC
>CBDUSX010000431.1:0-2567 GCA_965369935.1 uncultured bacterium | reverse complement strand
GGCGTTCAAGCAGGACGTGCCCTACGTGATCGTGCTGGTTGACCTCAAGGAGGGGCCGCGCATGATGAGCAATCTGGTCACCGGCGACGTGGACGGCGTGAAGATCGGGCAGGCGGTTGAGGTGGTATTCGACGACGTGACCGGGGAGATCACCCTGCCCAAGTTCCGCATCGTCTGACAATCGAAAATATAGATTCAGTGGAGTGCAGGGGCCCCGGCCCCTGCCGGGATTCCCGGAGTCCTAAGCAGCAGCGCCCTTTGGCCGCCGGAGGCGAATAGGGACAGCTGCTAATCCCCCTGGGAAGGCGCGGGCGCCGCGGCGGGCGCAATCCCTGCCCGTCTTGTCCGCCC
The DNA here is from genome assembly GCA_965369935.1 of uncultured bacterium. Classification (GTDB taxonomy): domain Bacteria; phylum SAR324; class SAR324; order SAR324; family JACQKK01; genus JAPUIH01. The sequence goes on along the minus strand of CBDUSX010000431.1, from coordinate 2,216 downwards.
GGAAGGCAGGAACAACGCGGCCGTTGCCAGCAGCCCGGCCAGAGCGCCCAGAATCACGAACAGCCAGAAAAACCCGCCGGTGTTGTCGTAGACAATCGCCACCAAGGGCACGCCCAGGGCCGAGACGCCCAGGGCCACGGCGAACTTCGCGCCGAAGGCAGTGGCCCGCCAGCGGGCGGGGGCGTATTGGGCGATCAGGCAACTCTCCGCCGGGGCGGCGCCCACGTTCAGGGAGATCAGCATGGCCATGGCGATCAGCAGGGTATGGCCGCCGAGCGCCGCGGCAACGACAAACAAGGGCGCCTGCGCCAGATAGGACAGGATATACACCGGCTTGAGGGGATAGCGGTCGGCCATATAGCCCCCTGCCGCGAGGGCTAGGATTGAGAACAGATACACCGCCGCGACCAGCAGGCCCACCCCCAGGCCGCCGTCCACGCTGAAATCGCTCACGCGCTGGGCGATGATCTTGGGCAGGGCCAGGGTGGTCACTTGATAAATCAACCCCGCGCAGAGCAGGGTGATGGACAGCACCACCATCGTCCGGACGGCCTCGCTCCGGGAGAGGGCCGCTACCGGCCTTTCGGCAGATGGCGCTTGCTCACTGATGCGGCCTCCGCGCGCGAAAACCAGAAACACCATTCCGGTGGCGATGGCGGCCGCGCCCGGCATGATGAACGCCGCGCGCCAGCCGATCCAGTCCATCAGGGCGCCGGCCACCAGGGCGGCGGCGGCGGTGCCCAGGATTCCGAAGACCCCATTCAAGCCCAGGGCTCTTCCGCGGTGGGGTGAGTTGCTGACAATCAGCGCAATTCCCACCGGATGATAGATGGAGGCGAACAAACCGAGCATGGCCAGCCCCAGCCCGATCTCGAAGGGGCTGCCGGCCAGCCCGGTGAAGATCGCCGATGCGCCCAGCCCGAAGAAAAAGACCGCCAGCATGCCCTTGCCGCTCCAGCGGTCGCCCAGCCACCCCGCGGGAAGCGCTCCCGCACCGTAGAGGATAAAGCCCGGCAGGGAGAGGGTCAGCAATTCCCCATACGGCAGGTTGAACTCCCTTTCCAGGGCCAGTACCACGGTAGCGTACAGCAGGGTGAACAGGTGGGTGTAAGCGTGGCCGATGTTGGAAAAGGCAACGGTGAGGCGTGGGGATCTGATCATGATACCGGTAATTTGCTCCTTGCCGCAGCCGGGTGCGGCGGCCCCTGCATGTTTCCTGAAAGCACATTCTCGCACGTAAAACGCAAAAATGCCTGTCCAAACCCGCCTCGGCGGGCGGTTCAAGCGCAGCGGCGGATTGCGGGGAGCGGGCACAGGGATTAAGATCACGGGCTATGCCGGCGTGCCCGGCGGAGGATTTGTCCTAAACCTCGATGCAAGAGGAAAGCGATGCCCGAAACCGAAATTCACAAACTTGCTCCCTGGCGGAGGCGCCTGCAAGAAATCATATTCGAGGCGGACACGGCCGCCGGCAAAATCTTCGACGTGGGGCTGCTGCTGGCCATCGTGCTGAGCATCGTGGCGGTGATGCTGGACAGCGTGGACGGCATCAAGCAGGAGCATGGGCCGGTGTTGCGGGCCGTGGAGTGGGGCTTCACGATACTTTTTTCCGTGGAGTACCTGCTGCGCCTGATCTCTGTCGGCAAGCCCCTGCGCTACGCGTTCAGCTTCTACGGGCTGATTGACCTGCTGGCCATCGTGCCCACCTATCTGAGCCTGTTTATCACCGGCGCGGAGTCTCTGCTGGTGCTGCGCTCCCTGCGCCTGCTGCGCATTTTCCGGGTGTTCAAGCTGGGCCGCTACCTGAGCGAGGCCAACGTGCTGGCCTCCGCGCTGCGCTCCAGCGGTCCCAAGATCACCGTGTTTCTGGGTACGGTGGTCTCCCTGGTCATCATCATGGGCACCCTGATGTATTTAGTGGAGGGGGAGGAAAACGGATTCACCAGCATTCCCCGCAGCATGTACTGGGCCGTCGTGACCATGACCACGGTGGGTTATGGGGACATCACGCCCCAGACCGTGCTGGGGCAGGTGCTGGCCGCCGCGGTGATGATCATGGGCTACAGCATCATCGCCGTGCCCACCGGCATCGTCTCGGCGGAATTGGGCAAGGCTTCGCGGGAGAATGTGTCCACCCAGGCCTGCCCGCAGTGCTCCGCGGAAGGGCACGATACCGATGCGCGCCATTGCAAATACTGCGGCGCGGCGCTGTAGGC
>CBDUSX010000430.1:0-2568 GCA_965369935.1 uncultured bacterium | reverse complement strand
GAGAGGAGACAGCGATGGCCAAGACCCTTGCCGGCCTGATCGAGGCGCGCTTCGGGGTGGACGCCGGCGCCGGAAGCGGCATGCCCGCCGAGGGGCCGCTGGCGGAAATCTTGCGGCGGCGCACCCATCGCCGTTATACGCAAGAGCCCGTGCCGGAGGATTTGCTGAACGTGCTGCTGGCCTGCGCCCAGTCGGCTTCCTCCAAGTCCGACCTGCAGCAATGGTCCGTGGTGGTGGTCAACGATTCCGCCTCGCGGGATACCATCGCCGCCCTGCTGCCCGCCATGCCGTGGATCGCCCAGGCGCCGGTGTTTCTCGTATTTCTGGGGGACATGCGGCGCAACGTGCGCGTCTGCGAGCGTCATGGCCGCCCCCACGCCAACAACAGCCTGGACACCTTCTTCAACACCAGCATTGACGCGGCACTGGCCATGCAGACGTTCACCATGGCCGCGGAAGCGGCGGGGCTGGGCTGCTGCGCCATCAGCCATATCCGCAACCACATGGAAACCGTCACCGAAGTATTGGGTCTGCCCCCCGGCGTGTTCCCCATCGCCGGGCTGTGCGTGGGCTGGCCGGCGGAAGCGGGGCGGCTTTCCATGCGCCTGCCCCCGGCGCTGGTCCTGCACAGGGACCGCTACAACGACGATGCCTTCGAGACCGAGTTGGAGGCCTATGACCGCCGCCGGCACGAGCACGCCCCCGTTCCGCCGGAAAACCAGCGCCATCCGGACAGGTACGGCACCGCGGAATACTGCCCCTGGTCGGACAACGTGTCGCGGCAGCTCTCCGTGCCCGAACGGCCGGACTTCGGGCCGTTCCTGAAAAAGCACGGTTTCGAGCTGGCCTGAGAAGAGCGGCGAAGGTAGGGCCGTGCAATGCGCGGGCATTCTGGGTACAATTTGCGTACACTAGGATACCGGAATATTGCCAATTTCCCCCGGGGCCGGGGTGGCGCATCGCTGCCATGACCGGCCCGATTCGTCACAGACGCGCCGGGCAGAAGCCATGAACAAGACAACCATGAATAAGACATGGCGCAATCTGGCCGCGATAATCCTGGCCGCCGGGACGATCCTCACTGCCAACCAGGCCCTGGCCGATTATCGGGAGGAGCGCTTCTTCCAGCTTCAATGGGACCTGTTCGGCATCAGCACAGGGTTTCATCTCAACGATTTGTTCTACGTGGGCATCACCCATCAGCCCCGGCTGAGGGTGAACAGGCTGGACAGGGGGGATTTCCGCGGAGATGACGAAATTTACGACCAGCGCGGCGTGGACCGGTTCGACATGTGGCTCGGACAGAAGGACGCCATCGAGCTGCGCATCAGTCCCTTCGAGTTCGGTCTGTATTTTTCTGTGGGCGTGCTGCACTCCAAGGGGGACCGGCAGGAAGTCTTTTACGACCAGCGGCCCCGCCTGATCGGCAACGGGGCCTACGTGACCGACCTGCGGGTGACCGTGCAGGGCCAGAGCCAGACCTCCCTGGCGACGGGCATCGGCTTCAACCACGTGTTTGAATTCGGGCTGTCCCTGGGCGTCGGGCTGCTGATCGGCCTGGGTCCGACGGAGACCGCGGACGTGCACGTGGAGGCGCCCAACCCGATTGGGCTGGTTCCGACGCAGTCCGACCTGGATCACTTCAAGCGCGAGGTGGAGGACGATTTTCCCGACCTGCCCATCCTGTTCCACTTCGCCATCGGGTACAATTTCTAGCCCCGCCCGCGGGGACGGTTGCAAGGGATGCGGCCGGCCATGGCGCGCGAATTCTTTAGGGCGGAAATCCATCAGCAAGGAATGCCAATGAACGTTGACGAGGCCGTGAACCTGATCGCCGGGGAGGCCGCCCAGGGGCGGTATTTTCCCGAAGCCCTGCGGGGCAAGTTGAGCTTTGCCGAGGGCCTGCGCATTCAGCTGGGCATGCTGGAGCGCCGCAAGGCGGCGGGGGAACGACACGCCGGCTGGAAAATCGGGCTCACCTCCGCCCGCGTGCGCGCGCGCTTCGGCACGGAGGACCAGCCCTTCGGGCACATCATGGTCCACCGCGTGCTGGATTCCGGCGTCGCCGTGCCCGCCGGGGAGATCGTGAACCTGGGCATCGAGCCGGAGTTGTGCTGGACCATCGGCCAGACCTTGCAGGGGCCGGGCGTCACACCGGAGCAGGCCAAAGGCGCCGTGAGCGCGGTGGCCCCCGGCTTCGAGATCAACGAGGGCCGCGCCGGGGGCATCGCGGATTTTCCCCTCTCCGTCGCCGACAACCTCAGCCAGTGGGGCATCGTCCGCGGCGAAGGGCTCTCGCCGGTGCCGCCGGATTTCGACTTCGGCGCCCTGCGGGTGGAAATGCGTTGCGGGGAGGATCTGAAAGCCGCCGCCGTGGGGGTGGACGTGATTGACGACCACTTTGTCTCCATTTCCGTGCTGGCCAACACCCTGGGCGAGTACGGCATGCCCCTGGAAGCCGGGCAGCGCGTCATCACCGGCTCCTTCTCCCGGCACGACGCCGCGGCCGGCGACACCTGGCGGGCCGACTTCGCGGGCATCGGCTCGGTGGAGATTTCGTTTACCTAG
>CBDUSX010000429.1:0-2569 GCA_965369935.1 uncultured bacterium | reverse complement strand
AGCCCCTCTACGTTGCCGGGGCGCACGGTGTACTTGGAGCCGATCCAGCCGTGGCGGAGCATGCCGTAGTGCAACTCGCCCTTGCGCCAGACCCTGCCGCAGCGCCGCCGCCCGCCGCGCAGCTTCTTCCATTTGGTGCAGTAGCGGCCGTCCTCGGTGATTTCGCGGTAGCCCGTGTCGGTGAAGGTGCCGTCGGAAAACCAGAGGCGCCGGGACAGGAACTTTCCGTTGCCCTTGTCATCGTAGTAGATCACCCACTCGTTGGTGACGTCATAGAAGGTCACGTCCAGCAACTCCCGCAGCTCCTGCAGCGACAGGAGCACGAAGCCGTCCTTGCGCATCATTTCCTCGTAGTCGGCCTTGTCGTCGTCGTCCAGCCAGCCCACGGAAAATGTGTCGTCCGCCTCAAGGTAGAGCAGGTAGACGGTGACGATGAACAACACCACCAGCGTCGCCGAAACATAGGACAACGTCACCCGCCACACAGCCATCTTCACGGTTCGAACTCCGTCATCGCTCGAACTCCGCTTCATTATCATTGAATCGCAAGCCCCGCGCCCGCAACCCATCGGCAGCACCCCGGCCTTAGCGGCTCAGTGCGCCTTAGAGACTGCCTTAGAGACTCTGGGTGCGCTCCTTGCGGTAGGCCAGCCGGTTCAGGGCGGAGACGAAGGCCTTGGCGCTGGCCAGCACGATGTCCAGGTCCGCGCCGCGCCCGGTGGCCGTCTTGTTTCCGTCCTCGATGGACACCGTCACCTCGCCCAATGCGTCGGTGCCCCCGGTGATGGCGGTCACTTTGTAATGGGTGAGCTTGCACTTGGAGCCGGTGATGACCTTGATGGTGTTCAGGGCGGCATCCACCGGCCCGTCGCCGAACTGGGCATCGCGCTTGACCTCGCCGTCCACATCCATCTCCACGGTGGCCGTGGGGGTGGAATGGGTGCCCGAGGTGACGTTCAGGCTGCGCAGGATGAAGCGCCCCTGGCCGCCCGAGGAATCCTGGGTCACCAGGGCCTCGATGTCCTCGTCGTAAACGGTCTTCTTCAAATCCGCCAGCCGCTTGAACTCCTTGAAGATGCGGTTCAGTTCCGTGCCCCCCACCTCGTAGCCCAGATCCCGCAGGCGGTCGGCCAGGGCGTGGCGCCCGGAATGCTTGCCCAGCACCATTTGGTTGGATTTGATGCCCACCGACTCGGGCGTCATGATCTCGTAGGTGAGCGGGTTCTTCAGCACGCCGTCCTGGTGAATGCCGGCCTCGTGGGCAAAGGCGTTGGCGCCCACGATGGCCTTGTTGGACTGCACGTCCATCCCGGTAATCTGGGTCAGCAGGCGGCTGGTCTGGTAGAGATACTCCGAGTGAATGCCCGTCTCCAGGTTGAAAAACCGGGAGCGGGTTTTCAGGGCCATCACGATCTCCTCCAGGGAGGCGTTGCCGGCCCGCTCGCCGATGCCGTTGATGGTGCATTCCACCTGGCTGGCGCCGGCGCGCAGGGCGGCCAGGGTATTGGCCACGGCCATCCCCAGATCGTTGTGGCAGTGCACGGAGACGGTCACCTTGTCCACTCCGGGCACCTCGTTCATGAGGCGGTCAATCAGCTCGTAAAACTCGGTGGGTGTGGTGTAACCCACCGTGTCGGGAACGTTGATCACCGTCGCCCCGGCCTTGATGGCCTCGCCGAACAGCCTGACCAAAAACTCCGGCTCGCTGCGGGTGGCGTCCTCGGCGCTGAACTCCACCTGGTCAATATAGCCCCTGGCCCGCTCCACCGCCCGTACGGAGGATTCCACCACCGCGTCGGGCTCCATCATCAGCTTGTGCTTCATGTGCAGGGGGCTGGAGGCGATCACGATGTGAATGCCCCAGTTGGGCGAGCCCTTCAGCGCCTCGGCGGAGGCGTCAATGTCCTCGAAGTGGGTGCGGCACAGCGAGGTCACCATGGGCCCTTTCAGGGCGTGGCCGATCTCCCGCACGGAGTCGAAATCCCCCGGTGACGCCGCGGCGAAGCCCGCCTCGATGGTGTGCACCCCCAGCCGCGCGAGCTGCTGGGCCATCTGCATCTTTTCTTCCGAGTTCATGGTGAACCCGGGCGCCTGCTCGCCGTCCCGCAAGGTGGTGTCGAATATCTGGATTTTTCTCGGCTTGCTCATTTTGATTCTCCCTGGCTGCTGTCCGCGCGTGGGACACGCTCTCGTTCTAAAATAGCTCGTTCCGAAGGTTTCGTATCGGGCAAAAAAAAAGCTGCGAAGCGCCCAAGGGCCTCGCAGCTTTTCCGGATGCAATCTGTCCGCGAGGCCCCTCGAGCCTCCCGGTTTCCTATGAATTACGCATGCTCTCGCTCATGTGGAAACAGGTGGCCCGGGCTGTTGTTGCCCGTTAACAAGCCGCCTAACCGTCTGTCCATGAATCCGTGCATGTCTCTGCTCCAAACCAAGTTATCTTTTTCGAAGCTAATTACCGCCACCGGCAAAGTCAAGGGGTATTCGTGGGCAATTGCGTCTCCGGTGGCTGCGCCCGCGGCACTAATCCCCCGCGGGAGATGCCAGATGCGGGCCAACCCTCCCTCCCCAC
>CBDUSX010000428.1:0-2575 GCA_965369935.1 uncultured bacterium | reverse complement strand
AATCACCGCCGCCAGAGTCACCAACACCAGAGTCACTGGCGCAAGAAGCCCGCGCGGCAAGGACGACCGGCACTGGCGGGCGGGTAACGGAAGCAGGCGCTTCCCGGTGGAGTTGCTGGTAAGCAAAGGAGAGGGCGGCGTGGACGGCCTGATCCGGGTGGAGATCGCCGCCGGCGGCGAGCGCTTCATCAGCCGCCAGGTGGACGCCGAGCACGTGGCCCTGCACGCCCCCCACCGCAAGGACGAGAAAGTGGCCCTCAACGGCTGGAGCGACGGGGAATTGGTCATCGCCGGGCTGGGCGCCCAGGGCATTGACCCCATATACGTGGAGGCCCTGCACGTCGCCGCGGCCCTTTCCAAAGCGAAGGCGAAATGAGCCTGCGGATCGAAACCGTGAGCGCCGCGGCTGAACTCGCGGAACGGGCGGTGACCCTGATCGAGGAATTCGGCGCCCGGCGCCTGGAAGCAGCGGGGCATTTCTCCGTCTCCCTGGCCGGGGGCTCCACCCCCAAGGCGATATACAAGCTGTGGGGAGAACGCTCCCAACTGGCCTGGGACAAGCTGCACCTGTTCTACGGGGACGAGCGTTGCGTGCCGCCGGATCACCCGGATTCCAACGCGGGCATGGTGGCCGCCGCCCTGCTGGAGCAGTTGCCCACGGCGCCCCACATCTACCGCATGGAGGGGGAGGACGAACAGCCGGAGCGCGCCGCCCTCAATTACGAGGAGACCCTGCGGGAGGCGCTGGAAGAATTGGAAGCGATCGATCTGGCCCTGCTGGGCATCGGAACGGACGGCCACACGGCTTCCCTTTTTCCCGGCGGCTCGGCCATCCGCGAGCGGGAGCGGCTCTGCGTGACCGCCCCCGCGCCCGACGGCAAGATGCAGCGCCTCACCCTGACCCCGCCCGCCCTGCGGGGCGCGCGGCGCATCATGTTCATGGCCGCCGGCGCGGACAAGGCGGAGGTGATCCGGCAGGTCATACAAGGAAACGTGGAGCCGGACAAATACCCCTCCCAACTATTCCTGCGGGACGAAGGGCTGGATCTGACCCTGCTGCTGGACGAGGCCGCAGCCGCGGGGCTGGGCGGGGGGTAAAATGCCGGGCCGCGGCCCGGCGCAAGAATCGGATTTGACCTATTGATCGTTATGGGTTTGATTGGATTCCTGATTTCCTGCAAAAGGAGCACATCATGGACAAATACAGCGTGGCGATGATCGGCCTGGGGGTGATGGGGTCGAACCTGCTGCTCAACCTGGAGCGCAACGGATTTTCCGGGGTCGGCTTCGACATCAACAAGGACTCGGTGGAGCGCTTTCTGGCCGGTCCGGGCCAGGGCAAGAAACTGATGGGCACCACCGACTGGAAGGAAGTGGCCGCCAACCTGGAAAAGCCGCGCAAGGTGTTCATGCTGGTGCCCGCGGGCGGCCCGGTGGATTCGGCCCTGGAGGAACTGACCAAGGTGCTGGAGCCGGGGGACGTGATCGTGGAAAGCGGCAACTCGTACTACAAGGACACGGACCGCCGGGAGAAGGCCCTGTCCGCCAAGGGCTTTCACTTCACCGGAATGGGCGTGAGCGGCGGGGAAGAGGGCGCCCTCAACGGCCCCAGCATGATGCCCGGCGGCCCCAAGGAAGGCTACGACAACCTGGCGCCCTCCCTGGAAAAAATCGCCGCGCAGGTGGAGGACGGCCCCTGCGTCACCTACTGCGGGCCCCAGGGCGCGGGCCATTACGTGAAGATGGTGCACAACGGCATCGAGTACGGCGACATGCAGCTCATCGCCGAGGCCTACGACCTGCTGCGCCGGCTGGGGGGGCTGAGCAACGCGGAACTGGCCGACGTGTTCGCCGAATGGAACGAGGGCGAGCTGGAATCCTTCCTGATCGAAATCACCATCCGCGTGCTGCGCCAGCAGGACGATCTGGGCAGCGGCGATCTGCTGGACGTGATCAAGGACTCCGCCTCCATGAAGGGCACGGGCAAGTGGACGGTGCAGGACGCCCTGGACGAAGGCGTCGCCATCCCCACCATCACCGCCGCGGTGGACGCGCGCCTGGTCTCCGCAGCCTTCGAGGAACGCCAGCAGGCCGCCGGGGTGCTGCCCGGCCCCGCCCAGCCAGTGACAGGCATCGACAAAAAGGAGCTGATCAACTCCGTGCGGGCGGCCCTGTTTTGCGCCAAGACCTGCAGCTACGCCCAGGGCATGTCCCTGCTGCGTCAGGCCTCCCTGGAGCGGGACTGGAATTTGCCCTTCGGAGAGATCGCCCGCATCTGGAAGGCGGGCTGCATCATCCGCGCGGTGTTCCTGAAAACCATCCAGGAGGCCTACGCGCGCGAGCCGGGGCTGACCAACCTGCTGCTGGACCCGTTCTTCAAGGACGCCATCTCCGAGCGGCAGCAGGCCTGGCGCAACGTGGTGGCCATGGGCGCCATGGCGGGCATTCCCCTGCCGGCCATGAGCGTCTCCCTGGCCTACTACGACTCCTACCGCGCCAAGCGCCTGCCGGCCAATCTGGTGCAGGGGCTGCGGGACCTGTTCGGCGCCCACACCTACGAGCGGCTGGACAAGGA
>CBDUSX010000427.1:0-2592 GCA_965369935.1 uncultured bacterium | reverse complement strand
GTGCTGGAGGGCTGGGAGCAGTTGCCCGAGGGCTGGTCCTTCACCGAGGTGGTGGGGGTGGGCGTGGACTCGCGGGACAGGGTCTACGTGTACACGCGGGGCGAGCATCCGGTGATCGTGTTCGACAAGGAAGGCATCTTCCTCAACGCCTGGGGAGAGGGCATGTTCACCCGCCCCCACGGCGTGTTCATGACCCCCGCCGACGAGTTGTTCCTGGTGGACGACGAAGGCCACACGATCAACAAGTTCAATACGGACGGCGAATTGCAGATGAAGATCGGCGACGGCACGCCTTCGGACACGGGCTACGTGGCCCGCGAGGCGCCCGTGGTGAAGGAGGCCGGGCCCTTCAACCACGTCACCAACGTGGCCGTCACCCCGGAGGGGGAAATCTACGCCTCGGACGGCTACGGCAACGCGCGGGTGCACAAGTTCTCCGCAAGCGGGGAGCATCAGTTTTCCTGGGGCCGGCCGGGCTCCGGGCCCGGCGAGTTCAACCTGCCCCACAGCATCGCCCTGGACAGCCAGGGCCTGGTCTACGTGTGCGACCGGGAAAACTCGCGGGTGCAGATTTTCTCGCCGGAGGGGGAATACCTGCGCGAATGGGACTGGGTCAACCGGCCCTGCGACATATTCGTGGACGGCCAGGACAACATCTACATCGCCGAGCTGGGCTTCATTTTTGCCCGCTACGCGGGGCCGCACCTGAGCCTGATGGCCGAACCGCCGGAAGGCCATTCACCCATCGCGCGCATGACCATGTGCAATCCCGACGGGGAAATCATCCTCCAGGTGGGTGGGGAAGACCCGGTGCTGCCGGGCAACTTCATCGCTCCCCACGGCATCTGGGCCGATTCCAGGGGGGACCTCTACGTGGGGGAGGTCGTCGCCACCTCCGGCGCGGCCAAGCAGCTTGCACCCCTCACCGCCACCAGCTTTCAGAAGTTCATCCGCAAAGGGTAGGGCGGCGGGCAGACCTCACCCCCCGGCCCCCTCAGGAGCCCGGATGGCGGGATAAGATGGCGTAGGTGCCCTGGGCGACGGCGGCCAGCTTGCCGCCGTTTTCCACCCTGGATTCCAGCACGGCGGTGCCGCGGCCCTTGTGAATCACTTTGGTCTCGCAGATGAGCTCGCCCTCGCTGACCGGCCTGAGGAAGTTGATCTTGATCTCGATGGTGCTGCAGAACTCCCCTTCGGCCAGCAGGGTGTAGAGGGCTCCGCCCATGGAGTTGTCCGCCATGGCGAAGATCACCCCGCCGTGCACCACCCCGTGGGGGTTGAAGGTTTCCGGGCCCACCTTGAGTTCCGAGCGGCAGCGGCCTTCGGCGGCTTCGGTGATGCGCAGGCCGATCACGTCCGCGAAGGGATTGGGCGGGGAGAGGGGTTTTTCTGCTGCCATGGCGGGCGGCGGCTACCCGTTGTAGAAGCGCCGGCCCTCTCGCCTGTACCACAGGCGGATCAGGTGCCGCTTTTCGGCGGGATCGTCCCCGTCCTCGAAGGCGCTGCGGAAATGGGCCATTTCCCAGTTGTTCAGGTATTGCATCTGCCCGCGCTCGATGCGGAACTCGATGGACATACCGGGATCGTTCATGATCTCCTCCATGGCCGCGAAGGCTTCCTGGCCCTGCTGGTCCATGGTCTCGCCCATCAGGGCGTAGCCCTTCCTGGCAAGGCCGGCGGAGAGCCGCGCCTTGAGCCGCTTGCCGTCATAGCGGAAGGCGGGCGTCCAGCAGACCTTGGGATGCTCCGGGGCGTGCTCCGCCTGGCGATCCAGGTAAAAAGGTTCGTAGAGCCGCTTCAGCAACTCCGGGTGGCGCCGCAGCATTTCATTGTGGATGGTGTACAGGCTGCAGAAGCGGCTGACGCCGCCCTGCCGGGCCGGATTCAGGCAGAGCAGGCTCACGTAGTCGGGCGGGGCGATGGCGAACGCGTTGTCCGTGTGGAAATACAACTCCAGATCCGTCCAAGAGCCGCGCACGCCGTAGCCGGGGCTCCTGCCCGTGTCGGTCACGTCGTAGACCATGCTGCCGTCCCACTTCTGCGCCACCAGGGTGGCGATGAACTGGCCCAGCACCCAGTAGGCCGCCTTGGCCTCGTCCACGGATAGTTCGTCCAGGGGCATGCGGTCCAGCACGGCCAGGCCGATGCCGTCGGCAATGATGGCCCGGATGCGTTCCATCATATCCCGGCAGGCGGGCAGCTCGAACTGCTCCGGGGACAGCATCAGCAGCGGCAGCGGCTCGGCCCGGATGATTTCCAGGAAGCGTTCGATCTCCCGCCACGCCTCCTCCGGGATGCCGACCGTCCAGTCGTCCGGCCCTATATCCTGCGCGGTCCAGGCCTGCCGGCCCTCCACCGCGTGCTCCAGCATCACCACCGGCCGGCCCTGGTGCAGGTCCAGAACTTCCTGCTGCGCCATTCGCACTTGCCTCCCCGCATGGACGTTTGCCGGGCGGGACTCTGTGGTCGAGGCGTGGCTGTCATTTCGCCCCGCGCTCCTCGATCCGCCCGGCGCTCTTGCTCGTCCGTATCCAGTACCACGGATGGCTCCGCCCGTTCAAGGCGGGCGGCCCTGCCCGCCTCTGCGCCCCT
>CBDUSX010000426.1:0-2598 GCA_965369935.1 uncultured bacterium | reverse complement strand
CGGAAAATGAGTCGGCGGCGCAGACGCGGAATTTTCGGAGAACCGGAGTGGGCAGGCGGCGCGGCGCACGAATCCACGGGCGGGGCCGCGCAAGGAAGAGCGCGTCCGGCGATATCACGGCGCTGTCCCGGCAAGCCGGGATCAGCGGTCATAAGACAAGGAAAAGATGCTTAAGCCGCGGGAATAAAGCGGAAGATCGGGCCGGCGCTCGATATCAGCCGTTGCCGGCGATGGGGCGCTTTCGCTTGTCCTGCTTGGCCCACTTCAGCAGGGAATGCCGCTCCCTGTGAGATTTGAAGTGGCGCAGGGTTGCGGATTCCTGGCTGCCCGCGGCGCTGTCCTGCGCATCCTCGTGGGCTGCTTGCCGTAACTCGGCCGCCCTGGCCGGGCTTAGGGGAAACGGGATGATCTTGGCATTCACATCCATGTGAATCTCCTCTCCGTTTTTTCGAATTCCGTTTTATACATCATGGGCCGCTGTCCTGATGGGGTCGCGCATGCTCGTCCATGAAGCGCGGAAGCCGGCCACCGGTGATCTCCGAATTCGCTGCGAGGCCCCCGCCCCGCGGCTCGGCTGTCCCGGCCGGAACTTGTCCGGCCAACGACGGCCTTCACTTATAGCATCCTTGCAGTTCCGGTGCCGCAAACAAAATTACTGCCGGGCGAAAATCCGCCACTGATTTCATTATATTCCGGGGGACCGTTCAATGTCAAACCCCATTGAGAGTTACCCATCGAAACGCCTGGCATTTTCTGATAAAACTCCATAATTGCCAGCCGCTCCCCTATGCGGGAACCGGGTTCCGGGCCGGTGGCAAGGAGGGCTAAAGCCGGATCAACAGGGAGGTTGTCCAATGGCTTATCTGATGCGCCGGGTGCTGTGGACCCTGCCCATCATGCTGGGCGTGCTGACGCTGGTCTTTTTCCTGATCCACATGATTCCGGGCGATCCGGTGGAGTTGATGCTGGGCGAGCAGGCCCTGCCCGCGGACCGTCAGCAGTTGCGGGAACAGTTGGGGCTGCACCGGCCGGTGGCCGTGCAGTACGCGCGCTACCTGAAAGGCGCCCTCACCGGCGACATGGGGAAATCCCTGCACGAGCGCCGCCCGGTGACGGGCCTGATTCTGGAGCGGTTTCCCGCCACCCTGGAGTTGATGCTGGGCGCCATGGCCGTGGCGGTGGGTTTGGCCTTGCCCCTGGGCATCCTGGCCGCGGTGTTTCACGGGCGCTGGCTCGATCAGGCCGCCTCCGCCTTCGCCGTGCTGGGGGTGGCCATCCCCAATTTCTGGCTGGGGCCCCTGCTGGTGCTGGTGTTTTCCATTCAGTTCGACTGGCTGCCGGTCAATGAGCGGGGCGGGCTGGAACATCTGGTGCTGCCCGCGATCACCCTGGGCACCGCCCTGGCCGCCCTGCTGTCGCGCATGATGCGCACTTCCCTGGTGGAGGTGCTGGGGGAGGACTACATCCGCTCCGCCCGGGCCAAGGGGCTTTCCCGAAGCCGGGTGATTCTGGTGCATGCGTTGCGCAACGCCCTGATTCCGGTCATCACCGTGGCGGGCTTGCAGATCGGGGTGCTGCTCTCCGGGGCCATCATCACCGAGAGCATTTTCGACTGGCCGGGCATCGGCAGCCTGCTGCTGGAAGCCATCTACGGGCGGGATTACCCCGTCGTGCAGGGGTGCGTGCTGTTCATCGCCACCACCTACGTGCTCATCAACCTGTTCACGGACGTCCTCTACGGGTGGGTGGACCCGAGGATCAGGCAGCCATGAGCACCGCGGCCAGACGCATCTGGGTGCTGGGGCTGCTGCTGGGCGGCGCCTTGCTGCTGCCCGCCCTGTTTGCGCCCTGGCTGGCGCCCCACGATCCCCAGGCCCTGGACCTGGCCGGCGCCCTGGCTTCGCCCAGCGCCGCCTATCCCCTGGGCCAGGACGAGCAGGGGGCCGGCATACTGAGCCGGCTGCTATACGGGGCGCGCATCTCCCTGCTGGTGGGGCTGACGACGGTCAGCGTGTCGGCGGCGGTCGGGATCGTGGTGGGGCTGCTGGCGGGCTATCTGGGCGGCTGGGTGGAGCAGGCGCTGATGCGGCTGGTGGACGTGCTGCTGGCCTTTCCCGGCCTGCTGCTGGCCATCGCGCTGGTGGCGGTGCTGGGTCCGGGACTGACCAACGTGGTGATCGCCCTGTCCGCCCTGGGCTGGACGGGCTTCGCGCGGCTGGTGCGGGGCCAGGTGCTGGCCGTGAAATCCCGCGACTACATCCTGGCCGCCCAGGCCCTGGGGGTGGGGAATGCCAGGATGATGGGCCTGCACATCCTGCCCAACATCATGGGGCCGGTGGTGGTGCAGGCCTCCTTCGCCATCGCCGGGGCCATCCTTTCCGAGGCCAGCCTGAGCTTCCTGGGCCTGGGGGCGCCGCCCGGCACGCCCAGCTGGGGCGCCATGCTCTCCGAGGGCAAGTACGTGCTGCTGGAGGCGCCCCACGTGTCCATCTTTCCCGGCCTGGCCATCATGGGGGCCGTGCTGGGCTTCAATTTGCTGGGGGACGCCCTGAACGACTTTCTCGATCCCCGCCGGCGGGTCACGCGTGGCCGGGCCGG
>CBDUSX010000425.1:0-2607 GCA_965369935.1 uncultured bacterium | reverse complement strand
CTAGGGCCGGGGGTCGTCCAGCACCGGGGCCAGGGCGGCCCGCACGTTGCCGTTCAGGCGGGGCCCGACCTGCTCGATCACCCTGGAGGCGAAGAAGGCGCCCAGGCGCCCGGAATGCAGCAGGGAGGCTCCGCCGCCGCGGCCATAGAGGTAGCCCGCCGCGAAGGCGTCCCCGGCGCCGGTGGTGTCCAGGGCCTCCACCGGGAAGGGCTCCAGGTTGACCGTTTCTCCGTTCTCGCGGATCAACGCGCCGGCTTCCCCCAGGGTGATCACCGCGCCGCGGCACCATTCCCCCAATACCTGCAAGGCCTGCTGGGCGTCGTCCGTGCCCGTGATGGCCAGGGCTTCCTCGCGGTTGGCGAACACCAGATCCACGTAGGACTTGAGGATGGAGACGAAATCCTCCGCGTGGCGCTCCACGCAGAACGGATCGGCCAGGCTCATGGCCACCTGCACGCCTTCCTGGCGGGCGGTGCTCAGGGCCAGCCGGGCGGCCTCCTGCTGGCCGGGGGTGTCCCACAGGTAGCCGGTCAGGTAGACCGTCCGCGAGGCTTTCAGCGCATCCAGGGGAATGTCGGCGGCGGTCAGCTGCTGGCAGGCGCCCAGGTAGGTGTTCATGGTGCGCGAGGCGTCGGGGGTGACCAGGATCACCGTGCTGCCGGTGATATGGCCGCGGTCTTCGCTGATGAAGGAGGTCACGCCGGCGGCCTCCAGCTTTTGGATGTAGACCTGCCCGTACTCGTCGCCTCCCACCTTGCCGCAATAGGCGGTCTTGCCGCCCAGCTGCGCGATGCCCAGCAGGGTGTTGGCGCAGGAGCCGCCGGGCTCGGGAAAGACCTGCGCCTCGTCGAGGGCGTTGAGCAAGGTTTCATGGCGCTCCAGGTCCACCAGATACATCTTGTTCTTTTCCAGCTCCAACCGCTCCAGGAACTCGTCGGACACCTGGGTCAGCAGGTCAATCAGCGGATTTTCGATTCCAAACACGTCGAAGGTCATGTTGCGTTCCCGGCCGTTTCCGCGGCATGCAAAAAGGGGTTGTATCCGATTTCGCCGGGTTTGCATAGAACGCCCGGAGCGCCGGGGCGCTTTTCATTCGATGCGCGAAATGCCATACCTTTTTTAGCAGCGTGCGCCGTGGCGGCTCCAGGGATGTGGATGCCGGGCGGCGGCCCCGGGACGCGCCAGCTCCCGGCCTTAAGACAACCCGCTATTGCAGACGCCTAAGGCATGGAAGCCCAGGTCATGCTCGGGGAGCAGGCGCTCCCCTACCGCTGGAAGGAAAGCCCGCGCCGCCGCACGGTGGCCATCACCATCCATCCCGAAAACGGCGTGGTTGTCCACACCCCCAGGCGCTACTCCCGCCGCCGGGTGGAGGCGTTGCTGCGCGCCAAGGCCGCCTGGATCCGCAAGCACCTGGCCCGCCTCGCGGTGGAGCGCGCCCGGCGCCTCGAGCCGCGCTGGGAGCAGGGGGAGTTGCTGCCCTTCCAGGGGGCCGGCTATCCCCTCACCTTCGTGCTGGACGGCGGCAGGGAGGAGGTGCGGCTGGAAGAGGGGCGCTTTCTGCTGGGGCTGCCCCTGGAGGGCTCCCAGGCCGCTTTTCCCGAGCAGGTGCGGGCGCGCATGCTGGGCTGGTACCGCGAGCGTGCCGCCGCGCTGCTGGAAGAGCGGGTGGCGCACTTCAAGGAATCGCTCGGGGTGGAGCCCCTGCGCATCCGGGTCAAGGCCCAGAAGCGGCGCTGGGGAAGCTGCTCGGCCAGGGGCGCGCTGAACTTCAACTGGCAGTTGATCCTGGCGCCGCGGGAGATTTTGGACTATGTGGTGGTGCACGAGTTGTGTCACCTGATCGTGCTCAACCACTCCTCCCGCTTCTGGGCGCTGGTGGAATCCGTGCTGCCGGACTACCGGGAGCGCAGGCGCTGGCTGCGCGAGAACGGCTTCCGGCTGGCCCTGTGAGCCTCGGCGGAAGCGGGAGGGATTCACAAAACCATCGTGGATTCCGCTTTTCAAGGAGCCTTATGAAGATCGTGCGCGTGTACACCGGGGACGACGGCAAGTCCCATTTCGAGGACATCGAGGTGGACTATCCCGTCGTGGATGAGACCGGCAGGAAATCCGACCTGCAAAACGCCACCGGGATCATCTTCCGCGAGACCGGCGGCGACTACAAACTGGACTTTCACAACGCCCCCCGCCGCCAGTACGTGATCAACCTGCAGGGAGGCGTGGAAATCGAGGTGGGCGACGGCACGAAACGCCGCCTGCACGCCGGCGACGTGCTGCTGGCAGAGGACACGGAAGGCCAGGGCCACATCAGCCGCGCCCTGGACGACCAGCCGCGCTTTTCCATCTTCGTCACGCTAGATTGAGGCGGCGAGGCGGGGCCTGATTCGGGCGCGCACCGGCCCCGGCCGCCCGTGGCAGGCCGTGGAAAAATCCAAATTGACAGGGCGCCTGGGGATGGGGTAATTCTTCGGGGAGATTCCAGCCCTTTCTCTCAACCGCAAGAAACGGTAGAATTCTTACAAACGGGGTCGTAGTTAAGCTGGTTATAACGCCGGCCTGTCACGCCGGAGGCCGCGGGTTCGAGTCCCGTCGACCCCGCTTTAT
>CBDUSX010000424.1:0-2610 GCA_965369935.1 uncultured bacterium | reverse complement strand
TTGCTCGACATCCTGGAGGACGAGGGCATCGAATACATCTTCGGCAACCCCGGCACCACCGAGCTTCCGCTGATGGACGCCCTGGTGGACCGGCCGAAGCTGAACTACGTGCTGGCCTTGCAGGAAAGCGTGGGCATGGCCATGGCCGACGGCTACAGCCGCGCCTCGGGACGGCTCTCCGCGGCAAACTTCCACGTCGCGCCGGGGCTGGGCAACGCCATGGGGGCAATTTACAACGCCAAGTTCATCGGCTCCCCGGTGTTGGTCACCGCCGGGCAGCGCGACCACGGCCATGGGCTGACCGAGCCCCTGCTGGGCGGCAATCTGGTGGAGATGGCCAAGCCGGTGGTGAAGTGGGCCACGGAGGTGGAGCAGGTGGAGGACCTGCCCCTGGTGCTGCGCCGCGCGGCCAAGCTGGCCCTGACCCCGCCCATGGGCCCGGTGTTCGTCTCCCTGCCGCGGGACGTGCTGCTGGACTCCGCGGAGCTCAACCTGGGCAGCCCCACCCGGCCCGTCTTCGGCAGCCGCCCGGGGGACGAGGTGCTGGAGCGGCTGGCGGAAAAACTGCTGGCGGCGGCCAACCCGGTCATCATCTCCGCCCAGGAGGTCAATTTCGAAGACGCCATGGACGAACTGGCCCGGGTGGCCGAACTGATCGGAGCCCCGGTTTACGGCCAGACCGTGCCCTGCCTGGCGCTGTTCGACACGGGGCATTCCCACTTCATGGGGGAGCTGGGCAAGGTGCCGTCCAAGGTGCGCAGCCTGCTGGAAGCCCACGACCTGGCCTTCATGGTGGGCGGGGACGGCCTGCGCTTTTCCGCGCCCTTCCCCGGAGGGCCCCTGCCTCCCGGCATGCCCCTGATTCAGTTGGGGCTGGAAGACTGGGCCCTGGGCAAGAACTACCCCTCCGAGCTGGCCATCAACGCCGGGGTCAAGGCCACCCTGGCCGCCCTGATCCCCGTGCTGGAGGCCCGCCGCAGCAAGGAGCAGGCCGAGGCCGCCCAGGGTCGGGGCGCCCGCATCGCCGCCAACAACTGGAGCGTGGCAAGGGAAGCACTCATGACCAAGACCGCAGGGCTTTCCTCCTCCAAGCCCATCATGGCCGATTACCTGATGATGCAGATCGCCAACGAGGTTCCCGACGACGCGGTGGTGGTGGAAGAAGCCCTCACCTCCAGCGCCAACCTGCCCCGCATGCTGTCCATGCGCGAGCGCCGGCGCTTCTACGGCCTGGCCAGCGGGGGCATCGGCTGGGGAGTGGCCGGGGCCATCGGGGTGCAACTGGCCCTGCCCGACCGGCCGGTGGTGGCGGTGATCGGGGACGGCAGCTCCATGTACAGCATCCAGGCCCTGTGGACGGCGGCCCACCTGAAGCTGCCCATCAAGTTCGTCATCGCGAACAACCGGAGCTACAGCATCCTCAAAGGGCGGGTGATCTCCCTGCCCAACTCGCTCAGCCGGGCCAAGGAAAAGATCATCGGCATGGACTTCAAGAACCCCGAGCTGGACTTTCCCGGTCTGGCCCGCGCCATGGGCGTGAGCGCCTACCAGGTCAGCGACCCGGCCGACATCGTGCCCGCCCTGCGAAAAGCCATGGACGAGGACGGGCCGGTGCTGCTGGACGTGCTCATCCACGACGGCTACCAGACGGCGAATATCTGATGGGCCGCCGCCACGGGACCCGCTGAGCATGGCCACGGACAAGGCAGGCCCGCCGCCCCGGCCCTCCAGCAAGCTGGGCGCCCTGCGCAAGGCGGTGGACGTGCCCACGGTCGCCGCCGCGGGCCTGACCATCATCTGCTGGGCCGCCAACTTTCCCTCCATCCGCTTCGCCGTCCAGGAATACGACCCACCCCAGGTGGCGCTGTTGCGCTTCCTGCTGGCCTCGGCGGTGCTGGGCGTCTACGCGGCGGTTTTGCGCATGCCCCTGCCCGCGCTCAAGGACGTGTGGGCCTTCGCGTTTTTCGGGCTGACCGGCATGACCCTGAGCACCCTGGTGCTCACCTACGGGCTGACCACGGTCAGCGCGGGCTCCGGCAGCTTTCTGGTGGGCACGATCCCCATTTTTTCGACCATGCTGGCCCGCGCTTTTCTCAAGGAGCGGCTGGGCCCGGTGGGCTGGCTGGGCATTGCGGTGAGTTTTTCCGGCATGGGGCTGATCGCCCTGGGGGAGGGCGAAGGCCTGCGCTTCAATCCCGGCACGGCGCTGATAGTGCTGAGCGCCTTCTTCCAGTCCATCTTCTACGTTTTCCAGAAGCCCTACCACCTGCGCTACAGCCCGTTGCAGATCACCACCTACACCATCTGGAGCGCCACGGCGTGGCTGCTGGTGTTCCTGCCGGGCCTGCCGGGAGCCATCCGCGCCGCGCCCCTGGCCCACACCCTGGCCGTGGTTTTCCTGGGGCTGTTCCCCACCGGGCTGGCCTTCTTCATGTGGGCCTACGCCCTCTCCCGCGCCAAGGCGGCCAAGGTCACCAGCGCCATGTTCCTCATGCCCCCCATAGCCCTGGCCATGGCCTGGGTCTGGCTGGGAGAGGTGCCCACCCTGTTCAGCCTGGCCGGAGGCCTGCTGGCCCTGGCCGGGGTGATGCTGCTCAACCTGTGGGGAAG
>CBDUSX010000423.1:0-2611 GCA_965369935.1 uncultured bacterium | reverse complement strand
GCCGGGCCATGGCCAAACCCCGGGACAAATCCGCATGCCCCACCTGAAGCTCCAGGGACGCCGCATCCACTATCAATGGCACGGCAATTACGCCGAAGGGCGGGACACCGTGATCTTCCTTCACGACGGGCTGGGCGCCATCGGCTCCTGGAAGGAGCTGCCCGCCACCATTGCCAAACGCCTCGGCGTGAACGCCCTGGTATACGACCGCTACGGCTATGGTCTCTCCCAGCCCCGCCGCTCCTTCCCTTACGGGTTCATAGACGCCGAAGTGGAACCCCTGCTGGAATTGCTGGAACGCCTGGCCCTGCCGCGGGCGCATCTGGTGGGACACAGCGACGGGGGCAGCATCGCCCTGCTGTTCGCGGCCCGATATCCCGAACGGGTGCAGAGCCTGGTCACCGAGGCGGCCCACACCTTCGTGGAGGATGAAACGCGCGCGGGCATCCAGGCGCTGGCCGACGCACAGGCCGCCGGAAAGACGCCGGGCTGGCTGAAAAAGCTGCACGGTGCGCGCGCCGAGGAGGTGCTGCGGGCATGGTGCAAGAGCTGGCTCAGCAGCCGCCACAGGCACTGGAACATCGAAGACTGGCTGGGTTTCGTCAAGGCGCCGACCCTGGCCATTCAGGGGGAGCACGACGACTTCGGCAGCAAAGCCCAGGTGACCGCCATCATGAACCGGGTGGAGGGGTGCGAAACCTGGCTGGTCGAAGGCTGCGGCCATACGCCCCACACCGAGGCCGGCGACGAGTTCCTGGAACGGGTGAGCGCCTTTCTGGCGCGCCACGCGGCCAGGTAATCCGGCGCGGTCGAGGCGGGCCGGCCAATCGTCCTTTAGTCCCCGAACCGCTCGCGCAGCAATTTCTTGTCGAACTTGCCCACGCTGGTTTTGGGAATCTGCTCGACGAAGCGGATGTCCTCCAGGGCGGGCAGCTGCCACTTGGCGAACTTGTCCCGCAGGAAATCCAGCACCGCCTCCGCGGTCAGATCGCCCCGCTCGCCGTCCCCGACCACAAAGGCCACGGGGCGCTCGTCCCACTTTTCGTCCGGGCGGGCCACCACCGCGGATTCCAGCACCCCCGGACAGGCCATGATGCTGTTTTCCATCTCCACGCTGGAAATCCACTCGCCGCCGCTCTTGATGAGGTCCTTGGTGCGGTCGGTGATTTGCAGCATGGCGTTTTCGTCAATGGTGGCCACGTCGCCGGTGCGGAACCAGCCGTCCCCGGTGATGGCCTCCGCGCTGGCTTCGGGATCGTTGTAATAGCCGCTGGCAACGGCGGGACCCCTGACCAGCAGCTCTCCCGGGGAGCGCCCGTCCCACGGGAGGTCCCGCCCCTCGCCGTCCACGATGCGCATTTCCACGCAGGGAAAGGGCACCCCGACCTTCGCCAGCACGTCCAGCTGCTTTTCCTCCGGCCAGTCCTCCATCTTTTTGCTCAGCCGGGTCACCGCGCCCAGGGGCGACATCTCCGTCATGCCCCAGGCATGCATAATCCGGACGCCGTATTCCTCCTTGTAGGCGGCTATCATGGAGCGCGGCACCGCCGACCCACCCACCAGCATGGCCCGTACGCTGTCAATCCTGCGCCCGGATTCCCGCAGGTATTGCAGCATGCCGGTCCAGATGGTGGGCACGCCCATGGCGAAGGTGACCTGCTCCTGCTCCATCAGGTCCACCACCGCCTCCGGCTGCACGTTGGAGCCCGCCAGCACCAGCTTGGCCCCCAGCATGGCGCAGTTGTAGGGAACGCTCCAGGCGTTGGCGTGAAACATGGGCACCACGGGCAGCACCACGTCCCGCTCCGACAGGGCGAAGGAATCGGTCATGCCGGCCGTCATGGCGGTGAGGTAGTTTCCGCGATGGCTGTAAAGCGCGCCCTTGGGATTGCCGGTGGTGCCGGAGGTGTAACACAGGCCCGCCGCGTCGTACTCGTTGATCTCGGGGAACTCCTCCCTGCCTTCCGCCTGCGCCATCAACCGCTCGTAGTGGTGCGCCGGCTCCAGGGTGGATTCGGGCAGTTCGGGCGCATCGGTCATCACCACGTAGGCCCGCACGCTCTTGAACCGCGGGGCCAGTTCCTCGATGGGTTCGAGCAGGGAATCGTCCAGGAAGATCAGGGAGTCTTCCGCGTGGTTGACGATGTAGGAAAGCTGGTCGGGAAACAGGCGCAGGTTCAGCGTGTGCAGCACCGCGCCCAGGCAGGGGATGGCGTAGTACAACTCCAGATGCCGGTAGTGGTTCCAGGCGAAGGTGGCCACCCGGTGCCCCGGCTTCACCCCCAACCCGCGCAGCACGTCCATCAGGCGCAAGACGCGCTCGTAGAGTTCTCCATAGGTGCAGACGTGCTTGCCCTCGGGGGACTGGCTGACCACCTCCTTGTGAGGGAACACGGTGGCGGCCCGCTTCAGAATCACGGGAACGGTCAACTGGCGATCCATGATCAGCCCCTTCATCCCCTCGATCTCCCCCTAAGCAGGTGATTGCATGAGTAGGTGATAGCAGCGCCGGGCGCGCCGCCGGGACGCGCTTTACCCATGTGCCCGTTCATGAAACGCACCCGTTCATGAAGCTTTTATGAAGAATGACACGCCATCCAAAGTCAACCCC
>CBDUSX010000422.1:0-2641 GCA_965369935.1 uncultured bacterium | reverse complement strand
GTGTGACGTGGGGTGTTACAGCGGTGGTGTTTGGTTTAGCATGGTCACGACCAAAAAAAACCGTTGGGCAGGAATTACCCAAAGTCAAATGGCGACAACCAATTATTTACGGCGGTATTGGCGGGGCGCCTCAGTTTTCAGGGACAAATCCGAGGGCACAAGCGTCCACCTGTTCCAAGAGTTGGTTGTTTACGTTCGGGTCACAACCATCGATGCATTTTGCCCGCCGAAGCCAAACGCATTCACTTGGAAGGCATCGATCTTCGTTGGCGCGGGTTCATTGATCACGACGCGCAGGTCTCTGACCTCGGACATGAGATCGCCCTTGTCATGCGTTCCCGCCGTCGCCATGAGGGCATTCTGCTTCATGCTGTGCATTCCGACCAGCATACCGAGGGCGCCTGCCGGGCCATGGGGGTGACCAAAATTGCCCTTGGGCGCCGTCACGGGCAGCGGTTCGCTGCGGTTGCCATAGATGCGATTCAACGCCCCCAACTCGACGATGTCACCCACCGGAGTGCCCGTTCCATGAGCAACCACGGCGTCCACGTCATCAGCGCCGCCGGGCAAATCGGCATCTTGAAGAGCCAATTTCATTACTCGCTGTTCCCACTTGCCTTCCGGTTCCGGCGAGGATGGATGATAGCCGTCAGCCAGCGTGGCATATCCCCGGAGCATTCCGTGGATGACAGCGCCGCGTTTTTTTGCAAAATCAGCGCGCTCCAACACAAAAACGCCAGCCCCTTCCCCGAGCATGACGCCGAAACGCTCCTTGTTAAAAGGGCGGCAGGTCTTGTAAGGGTCCGGTTGCGGCTCAAACATGCGATTGTTCCTGGCACCGAAAAACAAGAGTGGACTGATTGCGCAGTCCGTACCTCCTGTGATGGCGACATCCACCACACCGGATTGAATCATGTGGGCCGCCATACCCATGGCGTCATGGGATGAGGCACACGCGGTGGCAACGGCAAGTTGAGGCCCATGTAGGTCCCAGCGGAGAGAGATAAATGCACTGGGCATGTTGGCCAATGATTTGACCATGAACTTGTTGTCCACGGCTTCCGGTCCGCCAGAATTCAGGTTCTCTTGATCCTGAGCATTGACATCCACGCCCCCCAAGGCGGTGCCGATGACGACTGCCGTGCGGATGGGATCGAGCTTTTCTATTCCCGAATCCTCCACGGCTTGCACGGCTGCGGCGATCGCGTACTGGGTAAACGGGGCCGTGTTCCGCACCACGCGATCCTCCATCCATTCCTCGGGTTTGAACCCCTCAATCAGGGACATCCAGATATTCTCGTGGCCGGGTTGGTCGTTCCAGGGCGTAGGGCCCGCGGCCACTTTCCCAGCGGACATACTGCGATTGAATTCTTCCAGGTTTTGTCCGATGGACGAAATGACACCCATCCCCGTAATAGCCACGTTATCCATAATGGCCCCCCAACATGAAGGTGTTTCGATTTAAGCGCCAGCCTGTCCTTCCCAATGTCCCGGCTATCCTAGGTTATCGACAAATACGGGTCAAGGGCGAAGGCTTTGAGGCCTTCACCGCTTCGCCAAATTCCAAGTCGGAGCCGCCGACCGACCTGCCAGCGTGAGCCCGGCAGGCGGTAGCAATCCATAGCCGACTAAATAGGCGAGAGTGGTTCAGACACCTCAGGGGTCAATGCGGGCGGTGGCAGTGCCTGTGATCACCACCGTTCCATCCTGATTCGCGGTGCTGATGGTGAGATCGGCCAGGTTTTGCCCGCCATCCGCCCGGAGCGCATCCACAGTCGCCGTAGCGACCAAGGTGTCGCCGGGCCAGACCTGATTGGTGAATCGCACGCTGTACTTTACCAATCGGCCGTCCCCAACGTAATTGGTAAGCATTTTGCCGGTCAGGCCCATGGTGAGCATTCCGTGGGCGAAGACAGAGGGGTAGCCCGCCTTTTGGGTGGCATATACCTCATCGGAATGCACCGGGTTGTAATCTCCTGATGCGCCTGCGTACTGGACGATCTGGGTGCGGGACAGGTTTGTAACAACGGTTTCCGCGTGCGTGTCCCCCTCATTGAGTTGGCTCGCTTGCAGTGGCATGTGGCTCTCCTATTCCTGTTCCACGGGGTGTTCGGTTTTCACTGTCAGCCTCCGCGAAGTAATGACCTTTTCCCCATTCTGATCGCGGTACTCCACGATGGTCTCCGTAAAGCGCAGTTTTCCCGAACGCTTGCCTTGCTTTTCCCAGCTTTCCCCTGGCTTCACGGTCACGGTCAAGACATCGCCGGCCTTGGGATGGCGGTGGTATTCAAAACTTTGCTCCGCATGAAGCTCGCCGCTGCTTGGGGCTTCCGCATCGTCGGGAATGCCCGTGGCCTCTTTGGCGGAGCCAAACCAGGGTTGGCCCGGCTTGGGCCGCAGAGGGTAGTCCGGGTCAAACTGCGAGCAGGCCCAGGCAAAGGTCGGCGGCGCGATCACACCACCCGGCTCCGTGCCTTTAGCATATTCTTCATCGTAGTAAATGGGGTTGGTTTCCCCCGCCGATCGGGCAAACATCATGATGTGGGTTGCTTCCACCGGGAATTTGTACTCGCTCACGACTCCCTCCTTAAGGGCAGAATTGGCTGGAGGGCCGCCACCCACCTATCACTGTGACGAGCCC
>CBDUSX010000421.1:0-2660 GCA_965369935.1 uncultured bacterium | reverse complement strand
CGGCCTGGCCCTGTGCCCCCTCTGGTACCGGCTGGGGTTTAAGGACGCCGAAGCGCCCTGATTTGCCTCACCCCCCGGCCCCCTTTGTGTCTTGACGAAGGTGTAGAACAGGTGAGAAATAAGCGGAACATTCCTTCGGGTCTAATCGTCCGCCGATGCATCGAGATTGGCGCCATCGTATGCGACCAACTCCACACAGTTCGCTTCCGGGTCCTGTACATGGATGGAGCGCCATCCCAGCCAGGGATAGGTGGTGACGTTGGGAAGCGTTGGAGATTGTGTTACGATTCCGTTGGTCGATGACCAAGCCGGAAATGTCGTTGAATTCCCCCGAAAATTAAAAATCTGCAACATGTTCGTATACAGAATACTGGAAACAATTCGTGCGATTTTCGGCAATCCACGGCGCGAAAGCTTTGTCCGTTTCGCAGAGCCGGAAAGAATCGACGAGGAAATCGAGTTACCAAAGCTAACGCCCGAAATCAGCGATGCAATCAAGATCGTTGCGGGGACTCAAGTACAGAGCATTTCTCCGACATTTAAGCTTGTTTTCTTTTCAATTCTGATTTTGACGATCGCATCCGGCATCGGGGCGATACTAATTGCGTTTCTTGGAGAAACTCCTGCGACTCCAAATCAGCAAACCGTATTCGACACATTGAACACGGCATGGAAAATGGGGTTTGGGGCTATCATTGGACTCGTAGGTGGGAAAACGACATAGGGGTGTGAAATTCTTAATCTCCCGCCGCAGGACGCTCATTATACATGGGAGTTCTGCCGTCGTGTTTCGCCATGTAGCTGCGCATGAATTTGGCCTCCTTCTCCATTGCCTCGTTTCGATTCACTTCAGCAGATATTGCCTCGACACGAGTGAATTTCTTGCCCTGTAATTCATGCTCCAGCACCCGAGCCCTCAAATCGCTCGTGACACCGACATAGACGATCTCGCCTCTGTTCAGCAGCAAGTAGGCTTTCATTTTTACCGAGTTAGCTTTGCCCATGACGCCTCTGATTCTGGAATGCACCGGCAGCAGATTATCTTCATAGTCAGTCCAACACCCCGAATTCACACTATCATACAACTCGAATTGTTCCAATTGGCGTTCGCAGTATCAATCAAGGGATAGATTCTGAATCTTGGATTTTTCCGGCAAGAGTCCAACGCTTAAAGTTAAATACAGACGGCCCACCTGTTTCAGTTCGAATCATTGTGAATGCTGTGCACTACAGCAGCATGGCCACGGGATGTTCCAGGATGCGGGTCAGGGTGTCCAGGAACTGCGCGGCGGCGAGGCCGTCCACGATGCGGTGGTCGGAGGAAAGGGTGATGTTCATGGTCTGGCCAACCACCAGGGCGTCGCCTTCCACCACCGGCTCGCGCACGATGCCCGAGACGGCCAGCAGGCAGGCCTGGGGCGTGTTGATGATGCCGTTGAACTCGGTGATGCCGTACATGCCCAGGTTGGAGATGGTGAAGCTGCCGCCGGTGTACTCCTCCGGCATCAGTTTTTTCTCGCGGGCCCGCCCGGCCAGCTCGCGGATTTCCGCCGAGATTTGCCGCAGGCCTTTTTGCTCCACGTTGCGCAGGACGGGGGTGATCAGGCCGTCGGCGGTGCCCACGGCCACGGAGATATCCACCGTGTAGAAGCGGCGCACGCGGTCGCCCAGAAACTGGCTGTTCACCGCGGGGTGCTGGAGCAGGGCGGTGGCGCAGGCCTTGACGATGATGTCGTTGAGAGAAATTTTCGCCTCGCCGGGGAACTCCCGGTTGAGCGCTTCCCGGGAGGCCACCAAGCGCTCCACACGCACCTTGCGGGTGGCCTGAAAGTGGGGCACCGTTCGCTTGGACTCCTCCATCTTTTTCGCGATGGCCTTGCGCATCATGCTCAGGGGCAGGTCCTCGTATGCCACGCCGGGGGCCGCTGCTGAATCTGCCGCAGGCGCCCGGCCCGCCGCAGGCGCTGTCGCCACCGGAGCCGTACCGCCGGAGATGGCGCTCTCCACGTCCCGCGCCACGATGCGCCCGCCGGGGCCACTGCCCGCCAGGGCGTGCCAGTCCAGTTGATGCTGCTCGGCCAGCTTTTTTCCGTAGGGGGAAATCTTCACCCGCCCGCCGTTGTCGCCCGCGGGCACGGAGTCTGCCGCAGGCGCTGGGGCGGCTACCCCAGGGGGAGGCGGCGCAGCCGGGGGAGGGGCCGGCTGGAGCGGCGCGGATGCTGATTCTGCCGCGGGCGCTGTGGCGGCTACCACAGGGGGAGGGGCCGGCGAGGCGGTGTCTGCCGCGGGCGCGGTCTCTGCTGCAGGCGCTGGGGGCGTCGCGGCCGCAGCCTTTTCCCGCAGGGCGCCGATGTCCTCGTCCCCGGTGTCGGCAAGGATGGCGATGGGCATGCCCACGGCGATTTCCTGGCCCACCTCCACCAGCAGGGCGCGCACGTAGCCCTCGTCCGCCATCTCGTAGTCCATCACGGCCTTGTCCGTCTCGATCTCGGCCAACACCTCGCCCACCTCGATAAAATCGCCTTCCTGCTTGCGCCAGGCGCTGATGACCCCGGTCTCCATGGTGGGGCTGAGGCTGGGCATGAGCAACAAATTGGCCATAATCACTCCTTGGCGGCGTACCGCATGGATATGGAGGACGGCGCCTCGCCCACAGCGCC
>CBDUSX010000420.1:0-2666 GCA_965369935.1 uncultured bacterium | reverse complement strand
CCCTTAAGCTGCGCGGGCTAGCCCCCGTAGTTGGCGCCGATTTCCTTCAGGGTCAGGGGCTCGGCGGCGTCGTACAGGACGGCCTCGCTGACTTCCCCGATGAACACGGAATGGTCGCCGCGCTGGAAGATTTCATGGATGTCCCCAGCCACGTAGCCCGCGGCGTCGTTGAGGGTGGGGCAGCCGTTGCCCGCGGGCTTGAAGTCGAAGCCGTTGATCTTTCCCCCTTCCGGCGCGGCGGGCTTGAAGAAGGCGTAGGCCTGGTCCTTCTGTCCGGTTTTCAGCATGCTCAGGGCGAACTTGCGGTTGGCCTCCATCAGCTGGTGGATGTTGCTGTCGGTCTTAATGCCCATCACCACCAGGGGCGGGGCGAAGGAGGCCTGGGTGACCCAGTTGATGGTGCCCATGCCGATGTCGTCTCCCGCGCCTGCCCCCAGCACATAGAGGCCGTAGGGGATCATGCGCAACACGGTCTTTTTCGCTTCCTCGTCCATGGGTTGTGTCTCCCGGTCTGATTGATGGAATTCGGATTGATGGAATGTTATTGAGCTTGCGCCCCCATCCCGCATTGATAAAAAGGTGGTCAGAGGCTACGCCGTCAATCGGCAATAGCGCAACTTGATCGTGCAATCTGATTCGCTGCTCCCGCCTGCCCCTACCCCCGGAAGGCGGATTGGCCGGTCAGTTCCTGGCCCACGATCAGGTGCTGAATCTGCGTGGTGCCGTCGGGGATGGTGAGCATGCGGGCGTCCCGGTAGAGCCGCTCGATTTCCACCTCCCTGGTCAGTCCGGCGGCGCCGTGGCACTGCATGGCCAGCCCGATGGCGGCCAGGCAGTTTTCCGTGGCGAACCACTTGGCCATGGCCGCCTCCTTGTTGGAGCGCGCCCCCTCGTCCAGCATGGCCAGGGCGCGGTAGCAGAGCAGCCGGGAGGCGTCCACGCGGGTGGCAATCTCGCTCAGCATTTCCTGGATCAGCTGGAAGCCCCCGATGTGCCGCCCGAACTGCTTGCGCGTCCCCGCATAGGCGATGCTCGCCTCCAGGGCCCGCCGGGCCAGCCCCACGGCCATCAGCCCCATCAGGGGGCGGTTGGCCAGCCAGGTGGTGGTGAGGGCCGAGTGGGCGTCCCCCTCCTCCCCCAGCACGTTGGCCTCGGGCACCTTGCAGTTCTCGAACAGGACCTCGGAAAGATGGCCCTGGCGCAGGCCGATCGCCTGCACCTCCGAGGCCTGGTAGGGGGAGTGCTCGCGCTCCACCACCACCCGGGTGATCAGGTTGCGCCCCGCATCGTCGCTGCCCAGGGAAGCCACGGCCACGATCACGTCGGAGATGCTGCCGTTGGTGATCCACAGCTTGGCGCCGTCCAGCACCACCGCCCCGTCCTCGCGCCGGGCGCGGGTCTCGATGGCGCGGGGGTCGGAGCCCACGTTGGGCTCGCTGATGCCCGTGCAGGCCAGCTTTTCTCCGGCGATCAGGGCGGGCAGAAAGCGCGCCAATTGCTCCTGATCGGCCCCCAGGTAGATGCGGGTGACGGTGGCCTCATGGGCCATCACCGAAAGGCCCAGTTCCGCCGGCAGCTCCTCCATGACGATTCCGTAGGCCAGGAAGCTCAGGCCCGTGCCCCCCGCGTCCTCCGGCAGGCGCGGGGCCATCAGCCCCAGCCGCTTCAGCACGGCGAAGAACTCCAGCATCACGGGCTTGGGCAGGGGGGCCTCGCGGTCGTGGGCCGCCATGACCGGGGCGATCTCCCGGGCCACGGTCTCCCGGGCCGTCTCCTGAATCAACCGTTCTTCTTCGCTGAGCCTGAAATCCATCGCCTCCCATCTCCCCGGGCCAGCCTCGTCCGCGGTCATGTCATTCACGCCGCTCCCTGAGGAACTCCGCAGGTCAGGGCTATCACAAATCGCGGGGGCGGGAAACGGCGGGAAGGACGGCACAGGCCGGGGCGGGCCGGGAAATGCGGCTGGTACCTACATTTAATAGCAAGCGTAAGTTAAACTCCGGGGGCGTCGCCCCCGCACCCCCAGCAGGGAGCGCGGCTCCCTGCACCCGGTTAACGTGTACAATCAGCCAAGCGAGGGAAGATGTGACCGAATTTGTATCCCAGTTCGGGGGGCGTGGGGGGACGTGTTCCCCCACATATTATTTCGCTTTTCTCAAACTCTATTTGCTACGTTCCAACGCCTTTGCGCAACCCGGCGCGAGAGAAGCGGCGGGGGCGCAGGCTTTTGGGGAGATAGAGCGGATGGCGAGGATGGCCCTCCCGGGTCAGCCCCAGGCATTTCGGGCGCGCACCGTGGCCGGAGAGCAGGGCCAGCACCTCCCGGTCCCGCTCCAGCCAGGCCCCATGGATGCCCCAGGCCAAAACCAGCTCGTCGGCGCGGGCGTGGGCGGCCAGCAGATAGCGGTCGTTCTCCGGGCCCACGGGCTGTGGCGCCCCGCGCAGCCCGCCGGGTTCGGTGGCCCGGAAGGCGAACAGGTTCACCACCTCCAGGGCGGCGAAGCCCCAGGCGCGGGCGAAGCCGACGCAGCGGCGGATGGTGGGGTCGTCGCGCTCGGCGTCGGCGGTGCTGGGGTTGAGCAGCACGAAGGCCAGCCGGCGCCCGGTTTCCCGCCAGCGGCGGGTGAGGGAATAGCGGTAGATGCCCTTGCGGTCGAACTGCGCTG
>CBDUSX010000419.1:0-2667 GCA_965369935.1 uncultured bacterium | reverse complement strand
CTGCTCACGAACGTGGCGCCCACGCCGAAGGTTGTGATGTCCTTCTTGTTGTTGTACATCCCGGCCGGGATCGTCGCCCTACGGTAGTAGGAATGCTTGCTCACCAGCATGTCAATGGCCGGGCCGGTGGCATTGACCAGATGGGCCGCACAACTGGCCAGCGATTCCTGGGTCAGCGCCGAAGGATGGCCGACGAGCCAGAAGTAAGCGTCAATCTTGCGGTCGCACACCGCCTGGCCGGTCTCGGCGGATTTCATTTCGGCCGCCAGCCTGAGGTCGCTGCGCTTCCACCCGAGCGCTTCTTCAAGCACTTCCCAGGTTCCGCGCGTCCCCGACCCCGGGTTGCCGATGTTCAGGCGCTTGCCCTTCAGGTCGGTAATGTTCATGACGCCGGATTTGTCATGGGCGATGATCGTCACAGGCTCCGGATGCACCGAAAACACGGCCCGCAGCTTCTTGAACGCGCCGGCTTTCTTGAACTTCGAAGTGCCGCGATACGCGTGAAACTGCCAGTCCGACTGGGCAACGCCGAATTCGAGCTCGCCGGAGCGAATGGTGTTGATGTTGTAGATGGACCCGCCCGTTGATTCCGCCGAGCAGCGAATGCCATGTTTCTTGCGGTTCTTGTTGACGAGCCGGCAGATGGCTCCACCGGTGGGATAGTACACGCCGGTGACGCCGCCGGTGCCGATGGAAATAAACTTGGCCGCTTCCGCCACGGGGGCCAGGCCGAGCAAGCCGGCCGCGAATGCGCCACCCAGCGCCAGTGTGAATAGCTTTTTCATGACACCTCTCGCGAAATTACAGATGCACTGAATTACCGGGGAGAAAGACGGAAATCCCGCCATTTCCCCGGACTCCTTCATTGGGCCAATCTTTCATCTATGACAAATCAAGGGCGGATATCAAGTCCCCTCTCCGGGCCCGCCCCACACCAGCCGCTTATTTCCGGAACACTCGGAAAAAAGCGCACAACGCCCGACCGCACGCTGACATTAAAAAGCAGCCTAGGCCATAGCAAAATGCGTCACACACCACAAGCGGAGGAAGGACGCACCCGCCTCTAACGAGTTAATTCTTGATTCTCCTGAACGACGTGGAATTCTTCAATTCGCCGGGCATTCCTGCTAGATTCATCCCTCGCCGGCAGGGGCGCCGGGCGCCCTGACTGCCACGGGCACCCTGTCTGCCGCGGGCGCCGTGTCTGCCGCGGGCGCTCTGGGGCAGGCCTGGCGCCTGCGGCAAACAGAGTTGCGCGAAATTACGAAATCGGGGAAATACGGAAGCGAGGAAGATGGCGGTCACGATGGAGCAACTGGTTTCGCTGGCCAAGCGGCGGGGCTTTGTCTATGCGGGCTCGGAAATCTACGGCGGGCTGGCCAACGCCTGGGACTACGGCCCCCTGGGCGTGGAACTGAAGAACAACATCAAGCAGGCCTGGTGGAAGCACTTCGTGCGGGATCGGATGGACGTGGTGGGGCTGGACAGCGCGATCCTGATGAATCCGCAAGTCTGGGAGGCCTCCGGCCACCTGGGCGGGTTCACCGACCCCCTGGTGGATTGCCGCAACTGCAAGACGCGCCACCGGGCGGACAAGCTGATCGAGAGCTACCTGGAAAAGCACGGCAAGGAGCCCAGCGCCGCGGCTTCCCTGGAGGACGCGGACATGGACGCCTTCCTGGCGCAAAAAGAAATCATCTGCCCGGATTGCGGAATCAGCGACTTCACGCCGATCCGCCAGTTCAACCTGATGTTCAAGACCTTCGTGGGCGTGACGGAAGACAGCGCCTCCACGGTGTACATGCGGCCGGAGACGGCCCAGGGCATATTCGTCAACTTCAAGAACGTCCAGACCACCTCGCGCAAGAAGGTGCCCTTCGGCATCGGCCAGATCGGCAAGTCCTTCCGCAATGAAATCACGCCGGGGAATTTCATCTTCCGCACCCGCGAGTTCGAGCAGATGGAGCTGGAGTTCTTCTGCCACCCTTCCGAGAGCGGGGAGTGGTTCACCCACTGGAAGAAGATCTGCATGGATTGGCTGCTGGCCTTCGGCATGACCCAGGACAACCTGCGCATGCGCGACCACGCCGCCGAGGAGCTGTCCCACTACAGCCAGGCCACCGCGGACATCGAGTACCGCTTTCCCTTCGGCTGGGGGGAGCTGTGGGGGGTGGCCCACCGGGGGGATTTCGACCTCACCCGGCACCAGGAACATTCCGGCAAGGAGTTGGCCTACGTGGACCCGGTGACCCAGGAAAAATACCTGCCCCACGTGATCGAGCCGGCCCTGGGGGTGGACCGGCTGGCCCTGGCCTTCCTGGCCGATGCCTACCGCGAGGAGGAAGTGGCCGGGGAGCAGCGCGTGGTGCTGGGCTTTCATCCCCTGATCGCACCCATCAAGGCCGCGGTGCTGCCCCTTTCCAAAAAGCTCGCCGAGCCCGCGGAAAAGCTGGTGGACGACCTGCGCAAGCACGTGCTGTGCGACTACGACGAGGCGGGCAGCATCGGACGCCGCTACCGCCGCCAGGACGAGGCGGGCACCCCCTTCTGCGTGACCCTGGACTTCGAGAGCCTGGAAGACCAGGCCGTGACCGTGCGCGAGCGCGACGCCATGACCCAGGAGCGCATCCCCATGGACAAGGTGGGCAGCTATCTCACCGGGCGGCT
>CBDUSX010000418.1:0-2681 GCA_965369935.1 uncultured bacterium | reverse complement strand
TCGCGGCTGGGCTGGGGCCGGGGCGGGCGGTTGACCTGGGGCTCCCAGAGTTTTTCCACCACCAGATGCACCACGCCTTCCTGCGCCTGCAACCTGCCACTGACCCCCAGGAAGGAGGCCGTGCGGGCCACGGTGGCATAGGCCTGGAAGACGCGCTCCCACACCACCAGATTCACGAAGCCCGTCTCGTCCTCCAGGGTCATGAACACCACGCCCTTGGCGGTGCCGGGGCGCTGGCGGTTGATGACCATGCCCGCGTAATGCACCCGCCTGCCGTCGCGCATGGAGGCCAAGGCCCGCGCGTCGGGCAGCCCGGCCTTGCGCAACTCCCCGCGCAGGGGGGCCAGGGGATGGCCCCGCACGCTGTGGGCGCTGGCGGCGCGGTCCCAGACGATGTTTTCGAACAGATCCAGGGGCTTGAAGGCGGGCGCGGTTTCACCCTCGGTGGCGCCCTCGGCCAAGGGCAGGGTGGCCGGGGGGATGCGGCGGGCTCCCCGCGCCTGCCAGAGGGCCGCGCGGCGTGAGGGCGCCAACCCCGCAAAGGCGCCCGCGGCGGCCAGGGCCAGCAGGTGCTTTTCCCGCAGGCCGGTGCGGGCGGCGAAGCCGGCCATATCGGCGAAGGGGGCTTCCCGCCGGGCGGCCTCGATGCGGCT
The DNA here is from genome assembly GCA_965369935.1 of uncultured bacterium. Taxonomy (GTDB): domain Bacteria; phylum SAR324; class SAR324; order SAR324; family JACQKK01; genus JAPUIH01. The sequence goes on along the minus strand of CBDUSX010000418.1, from coordinate 2,028 downwards.
TCCTTCGGGCTGCCCCAGCCCCTTCACGTAGCGCAGCCCCATGCGCAGGGCCGGGCGAAGCCGGTGGTCATCCTCCAGGGTGCAGTCCCAGGCGCTGTGGCGCACGTCCAGCGGCCGCAGGACCACCCCGTGCCGCTTGGCGTCTTCGATGATGGTGGCCGGGCTGTAGAAGCCCATGGGCTGGGCGTTGAGCAGGGCGCAGGCGAACACCTCCGGGTGGTGGCATTTCAGCCATGCCGTGGCATAGGCGATCAGGGCGAAGCTGGCCGCGTGGCTTTCCGGAAAGCCGTACTCCCCGAAGCCCCTGATCTGGTCGAACACCCGCAGGGCGAACTCCCGCGGGATGCCCTTGGCCGTCATGCGGGAGATCAGGCGCTCCCCGTGCTGCTCGATGCGCCCCGTGCTGCGCCAGGCGGCCATGTCCCGGCGCAACTGATCCGCCTCGCCGGGGGTGTAGTCCGCGGCCACCACGGCCAGCCGCATCACCTGCTCCTGGAACAGGGGCACGCCCAGGGTGCGCTTCAACACCGGCTCCAGGGAGGGATGGGGGTAGGTCACCGGCTCCAGCCCCTTGCGGCGGCGCAGGTAGGGATGCACCATGCCGCCGGTGATGGGGCCGGGGCGCACCAGGCTGATCACCATCACCAGATCGTAGTACTCGCGGGGCTGCATGCGGGGCAGCATGGCCATCTGGGCGCGGCTTTCCACCTGGAAGGCGCCCACCGTGTCCCCCCGGCTGATCATGGCATAAGTCGCCGGATCGCCGGGGGGGATGGCGGCCAGATCGAGGCGCAAGCCTTTATGGGCCTCCAGCAGCGCGAAGCAGCGCGCCAGCAGATTCAAGGCGCCCAGCCCCAGCAGGTCCACCTTGAACAGGCCCAGGGCCTCCACGTCCTCCTTGTCCCACTGGATCACGGTGCGCCCGGCCATGGCGGCGTTTTCGATGGGCACCAGGTCGTGGACTGGCTCGTGGCCCAGCAGAAAACCCCCCGGATGAATGGACAGGTGGCGGGGAAAATCCAGGATTTCCGGCACCAGCCGCAGCAAATGGCCGTGCATGGGCAGGCGTGGATCCAGCCCGGCCTGGCGCAGGGCTTCGGCCAGGTCGCCACCATAGGGATGCAGCAGCCTGGAGAGGCGGTTGAGGGAGGTTTCCGCCATGCCCAGGGCCTTGCCCACGTCGCGCACGGCGGACTTGATGCGGTAGCGGATCACGTTGGCCACCATGGCCGCGTGGCTGCGCCCATACTTGCGGTAGACGTGCTGGATCACCTCCTCCCGCCGGCCGTGCTCGATGTCCAGGTCAATGTCCGGCGGCTCGGCGCGCTCCCGGGAGATGAAGCGCTCGAAGAGCAGGTTCATGTGCACCGGGTCCACCGCCGTGATGCCCAGGCAGTAGCAGACGATGGAGTTGGCCGCGGAGCCCCGCCCCTGGCAGAGGATGCCCCGCTCCCGGCAGAAGCGCACGATCTCCCACATGGTGAGGAAGTAGCCGCAGTAGTCCAGCTCTTCGATCACGGCCAGTTCCCGCTCCAGTTGTGCGCTCACCTCTTGCGGCACCCCGTCCGGATAGCGCCCGGCGGCGCCGCGCAGACTGAGTTCGCGCAGCCATTGGGCCGAGGTGCTGCCGTCCGGCAGGCGCTCGGAAGGGTAGCGGTAGCGCAACTCGGCCAGGGAGAAATCGCAGCGCTCCGCCACCTCCAGGGTGCGGGCCACGGCGGCGGGATCGTCCCGGAACAGGGAGGCGAAGGCGCGGGGGGCATGCAGGCCGTGCCCCGCATTGGGGTTGGTCAGCCCTCCCGCGCCGGAGAGGGTTTTTCCGTGGCGGATGCAGGTCAGCACGTCCTGCAGGGGGCGGCGGGCCGGCGTGTGGTACAGCACCTCGCTGGCCGCCAGCAGGGGCAGGCCGTGGCGGGCCGCCCACGCCCGCAGGGCCGCCTCCGCGTCGGCTTCTTCCGCCCGGCGGTGGCGGGGGGCCAGGGCATAGAGCCGCCCGGCGAAGGCGCCGCGCAGCATTTCCAGCAGGGA
>CBDUSX010000417.1:0-2717 GCA_965369935.1 uncultured bacterium | reverse complement strand
CCGCAAATAATTTCATCCATGAAATCTCCCGCGAAACGGTAATGGGAAAATTGTTCAAGTCCACTTTGCCAAGTCTACTCGCTTTCCGGCTCCAGGTCCAGCAGCAGGTCGTCCTTGTTCACCCGGTCGCCTTCCCTGAAATGCACCGCGCCCACCGTGCCCCCGAAGGGTGCGGTGATCTGGTGCTCCATCTTCACCGCCTCCACGATGGCCAGCAGGTCGTTGGCGGCCACGCGCTGCCCCTTCTTCACGGCAATTTTGATCACCGTGCCGGGCAGGGGCGCGGTCAGCTTCCGCCGCCCTTCCGGCCCGGTGTTCCCGGCGGCCTCGCCGTGGTGGGGATTGTGGGAGGTCAGGTGCACGTGGGCGCCGCGCAGGGACAGCCAGCGCTCCTCCCCCTGCGCCCCCCAGTTGAGGGGCAGGCGGGCCTCCTCCAGATCGAGGATGCAGCGCCCCGCCCCTGCGGGGATGCACAGCACGCGCTGCTCGAGGCCCTGGCATTCCACCCGCAGGCTCAGGCCCTCCCCGTTGTGGGGCAGCAGTTGCACCCGCGCTTCGTGCCGCTCGCCGTTGAGTTCGTATTCCCGCCGGAAGGCCGCGCCCCCGCCTTCCCCCGCCGAGGCCCAGGGCACGCCCGCCTTCCAGGGCGAAGATGCCTTGGCGTGCGCCGGGGCGGTGTCGCCGGTTCGCTGAGCGGCGTTGCCGGCTCCCGGGCCGGCCCGTCCTGTCAGCAGCAGGGCATCCACCGCCGCGGCGGCCAGCAGTATTTCCCGCAGCAACTCCGGGGGCGGAGCGTCGTTGACCAGCTCGGCCTCCAGTTCCTCCACGAACCGGGTGTTGTAGGCGCCGGCCCGGAATTCCGGCCGGGCCAGCACGGCCTGCAGGAAAGCCAGGTTGGTGTCCACGCCGCACACGGCGGACTCCGCCAGCATGCGCGACATCTTGCGCAGGGCTTCCGGGCGGCTGGGGCCCCAGGCCACCAGCTTGGCCAGCAGATTGTCGTAGTGGGCGCCCACCTCCGCGCCCTCCTCGTAGCCCGTGTCCACCCGCAGGCCCGGCCCGGAAGGAAAGGCGAAGCGCAGCAGGTTTCCGGTGGAGGGCAGGAAGCGCCGGGCGGGGCGCTCGGCGTTGAGGCGGCATTCGACGGCATGGCCCGCCGGGCGCAACTGCGATTGCAAGACGGTCAGGGGCAGGCCCTGGGCCACCTCGATCTGCATGCGCACCATGTCCACCCCCAGGGTCATTTCCGTGATCGGGTGCTCCACTTGCAGACGCGTGTTCATCTCCAGAAAATAGAAGTCCCCGGCATCGTCCAGCATGAACTCCACCGTGCCCGCCCCCAGGTAGCCGATGGCCCGCGCCGCGGTGAGCGCCGCGGCGCTCATGGCTTCGCGCAGTTCGGGGTGCAGGGCGGGGCTGGGGGTTTCCTCCACGATTTTCTGGTGGCGGCGCTGGATGGAGCATTCCCGCTCGAACAGGTGCAGCACGCTGCCATGGGCGTCGGCCATGATCTGGAACTCCACGTGGTGCGGGCGCTCCAGGAATTTCTCCAGCATCAGCCGCCCATCGCCGAAGCCCGCCGCCGCCTCCCGCCGGGCCGAGGCCAGGGCATCGGCCAGTTCGCTCTGCCTCGTCACCAGGCGGATGCCCCGCCCGCCGCCGCCGGCCACCGCCTTGACCAGCAGGGGGAAGCCCACCTGCTCCGCGGCCCGGCGCAGGGTCTTGCCGTCCTGGCGGCCCGGTTCGCTGCCGGGTATGACGGGCACGCCGGCTTTGCGCATCAGGCGCTTGGCTTGCGCCTTGTCTCCCATGGCGCGGATCACCTGGGGGGAGGGGCCGATGAACGTAATGCCCTGGGCTGCGCAGGCCTCGCTGAAATCGGCGTTTTCCGCCAGGAAGCCGTAGCCGGGATGGATCGCGTCCGCCCCGTTGCCCTGGGCGGCGGCCAGCAGCCGCTCCGCGTCCAGGTAGGATTCACCCGCGGGCGCGGGGCCCAGCCGCACGGCCAGGTCCGCCTGCCGGGCCACGGGACCGTCCCGGTCGGCATCGGAATAGACCGCGATCGTGCGCAGGCCCATTTCCTTGCAGGTGCGCAGGATGCGCAGGGCGATCTCGCCCCGGTTTGCGATGAGAACGGATTCTATCGGTTCCATGGGCCGGGGTTCCGCTGCTGCCGCGCTTCCGGGCTTGGTCTTCCGGGCCGGTGCTCGCCTGGCGCGGGTCATGGGGGGCTGTCCCTTCCTTCCCGGGCATCCCGCGCGCCGGGGGGCTGCGGGGGTTGGGGCTCGTTGTCGTCCGACTCCTCCCCTTCCTCCACTTCCTCCGGGTGCCATTTGCGGGGCCGGGGCAGGCTGAAGGCCGTCCACAGGGCCACGACCATGGCCAGCATCATCAGCAGGGTCTTGCCCTGGCCGTAGGACGTGTAGCCGCTGGCCAGCAGCAGCACGACCAGCAGGGGGATTCCGTATTTCAGGGGCAGCTTCATGGACAGGCGAACTCGGTTCGGGTGCGGGCGCGGCATGTTCTTCAATAATATTTACCCCAACAATACCTACCCCAACAAATTTGCCCCCATCATTCCAGCCGGGCCGATTTTTTTCAAATTTCCGCGCGGGCCCTCAGGCCCTCGCCAGCACCAGGGCTTCCACGCGCTCCGCGCCGGCCTCGAGCAGGGTGGCGGCGCAGGCGGCCAGGGTGGCGCCGGTGGTCATCAAATC
>CBDUSX010000416.1:0-2720 GCA_965369935.1 uncultured bacterium | reverse complement strand
CTCACCGCCCACCGCAAGGTTTTTCAACTAGGGATCGAGAATCACCGGGGCCGCGTGGTGGACGCCAAGGGCGACGCCATCCTGGCCGAGTTCGCCTCCGTGGTGGATGCGGTCAACGGTGCGGTGGAAATCCAGCGGGAGCTTGCGGAGCAGAATGCCGAGCTACCCGATGACCGCCGCATGGACTTCCGCATCGGCATCAACCTGGGGGATGTCGTCGTGAAGGAGGACGCCATCTACGGGGACGGGGTCAACGTGGCGGCGCGGCTGGAAGCCCTGGCGGAGCCGGGGGGCATTTGCATCTCGCGGCCTGTCTACGATCAGGTGAAGGCGAAGCTGAAGCTGGAATACGAGTACCTGGGCGAGCAGGAAGTGAAGAATATTACAGAGCCGGTGCGGGCCTACCGGTTGAGGGTCGAGGTCAGTAATCCCTCCCGTACCACGTCGGAGCCGCCCGCTCCTTTCGGCGCGCAAGTGGTTCCCGCCGAGGGGCGCAGTACGCCCATCCTTGCCGTGCTGCCCTTCAAAAACATGAGCGGCGACCAGGAGCAGGAATATTTCAGCGACGGGATTACCGAGGACCTGATCACCGACTTGGCAAAACTCTCCCAGCTCTCCGTCATCTCCCAACACACGGCGTTTACCTACAAGGGCAGGACCGTTAACGTGCAGCAAATCGGAAAAGAGCTTGGGGTAAGCCACGTGCTGGAAGGAAGCGTGCGCAAAGGAGGCAGCCGGATACGCATTACCGCCCAACTGATTGATGCCAAGACGGATCATCACCTGTGGTCGGAACGCTACGACCGGGAATTGAACGACATTTTCGAGGTGCAGGACGAGATTACCCAACAAATCATCAGCGCTCTCGATGTCCAACTACTCGATGGAGAACAGTCCCGAATCTGGCGTAAGTCCACGCGGAACTTGGAAGCCTATAATATCAACCTGGAGGCGCGCTACATTATCCAGGCTAATCTTAACCGGGACGGCATCGCCAAAGCACGCAGGTTGTGGGAAAGAGCTATTGAACTTGATCCAAACTTTACCAGGGCCTATGCGGCCTTGGCCCATTGTAACTTTATTGAGGTGAGATACGGATTTAGCCAAGCTCCCGAAGAATCTATGGAGCGAGGTTTTGATCTGGCGAGCAAAGCCATTGCTATTGACGATTCCTCGGCCTATGCGTATTCGGCCCTCGCCAATTACTATCTGGTCAAAAGACAATTTGAACAAGCCCTTGCAGAAGGGGAAAGGGCTGTGTCACTCAGCCCCGAAGGGGGGGACATGCTTGTTCAATTGGCGCGAACTCAGATCTATGTTGGTGAACCGGCAATGGCGGTGAAAAACATCCGCAAGGCCATGCGCCTGACTCCAAGCTATCCCACTTGGTATTCGCTCTTTCTAGGGCAAGCACATTTCATGCTCGGGGAGTACTCGCAGGCAGACTCATGGCTCAAGGAGTCCCTTGTAGGCGCTTCCGATTCCATACTGGCCCATATTTCCCTCGTGGCGAATTATATGGCCCTGAATCAACACAAGGAGGCTGAGGCGGAAGTGCAAGAGGTGCTGAGGATCGAGCCTCAGTTCAATGTAATGAAATGGGCATCTGTGGTGCCGTACAAGAATGAAACCGACCTGGAGCGTTTGACCATGCTCCTCCGCAAAGCAGGCCTGCCGGATTGAGCCGCTTCCCCCACCCAGTATTATCCGGCCATGCCCGCCCCCTTGCGGCCCGGACACTCTGCCTCTAGGATGGTGCCTGCACCCGAGGCCGCGTGGCCGCCGGCCTTTCGCTGATCCCAGTCGCAACAACCCGGAACCGGCAAACGAGCGCGTATGGCGGAGAAGAAAAACCCACCGATCCTGGCTGACAAGGCTTACGGCGCGCCGTCGGAATTCCTGCCGGAAAACCTGCTGCGGGAGGCCCGCAGGCAAAAACAACTGCCGGAGGCGCGCATGCCGGAGGTTTGCGTGCTTGACCCGGATGGCGACATTGTCCACCACCTCAAGCACACGGGCGCCGCGCGGCTGAGCGAATCCTGGGCCTGTTATCATACGGAGCTTTACGAGTTCGATCTGGCGGGCCGCACGCTCGGTATTATCGGATGCGTGGTGGGAGCGCCGTTCGCGGTGCTGGTGGCCGAACAGCTCTTTTCTTCGGGCTGCCGCTTCCTGATCAGCGTCACCTCCGCGGGCCAGGTCACTCCGGTTGCGGCTCCGCCCTACTTCGTCGTGATCGACCGTGCGTTGCGCGACGAAGGCACCAGCTATCATTATGCCGCCCCCAGCGACTTCGCGGACGCCGACCAGGAACTCGTGGATTGCGCGGTACGGACCATTGAGGCACTTGAGCTTCCCGTCTATCGTGGGGCCAGCTGGACGACCGACGCACCGTTTCGGGAGACCGCCGCGGCCATTGACGCGGCGCAGGCCCGTGGCGTTCTGGCGGTGGAAATGGAAGCAGCCGCGATCTACACATTCGCCGCGGTTCACAAAAGAACCGCCCTGTGTCTCGCGCACGTCACCAACACCATGGGGCTGGTTGACGGCGATTTTGAAAAGGGCGATGGCAACGGCTCTACCGCATCACTTCAGGTAATCGCCGCACTTGCCGAGGCGGTAAAAGTGAAGCGGTGATCCGGTCCCACTATCTCTCTTCCCACCGAGACCATCCTGCCAACCACCATTACCCGATCATCATCCCTGGAAAAGCGGAAACG
>CBDUSX010000415.1:0-2732 GCA_965369935.1 uncultured bacterium | reverse complement strand
TTGAACTCCAGCCGGATGCGCGCGCCCGTGCCGGACACCCCGGCCAGGGCGAAGTCCCCCTCCACCGCCGCCTGCCCGCCGGCCAGGGGAAAGCGGGCGTGGATCAGCTTGTCCGTATTGGTGTTGTAGATGCGCACCAGCGCCTCCTCCCCCCCGGCGGCCACCAGCCCCTCGTCCACGGCGAAGGGCCCCACCGCGGAAGTGAGGTTGCCGCACAGCCCGCCGTAGTCCACCGTGGCTTCGCCCACGCCAATCTGAGCGAAGGTGTAATCCACGTCGGCTTCGGGATGGGACGAAGGGCCGATCACCACCGCCTTGGACAGGGAGGAGAGGCCCACCCCCATGCCGTCGAGCTGCCGCCCGTAGGGATCGGGGCTGCCGATCACGTGCACGAACAGGGCGTCCCAGTCCCGCCGCTCAGGGGGCAGGTGCTCACGGTGGAAAAACACCCCGCGGCTGGTGCCGCCGCGCATGTAGACGGCCGGGAATTTCAGTTGCGCGCTCATGGGCCTGTCTCCTTGCCAGGGCGGTTGCGTCCGCGGCGAAAGCTCGATCGGGAGCGGCCAGTATAAGGGTTGGGCCGGCCGATTTGAAGGGAAAGCTGGAAGGGGAAACCTTGAAAGCGAAACCAGCCGCCTCCCCAATACCCACCGTGAGCCGGCCGCTTCAGCGGAAACCATTTCAGTTGTGCGTACCCTTGGCGTAAGGTATGCGGGACGGCAACCCCTCCTTCGCCCACAAAGGCGGAGATCCGGTAAACGGCAACTAGCAGGATGAGGAGAGATGCGCCTTAAATCACCGCCCCGCTTGGCCCTGGTGGCGTCCGTGCTGCTGGTGCTGATCGTGCTGGAGCGCATGTACTTCCATGCGCCGGAAACGGTGATGGAGTGGCTGCGCAACCTCGAGCCCGGCCAGGCGGCGCTGCCCCTGCTGCTGGGCGTGGCGGCCTACATGCTGCTGCTGAGCCTGCCCTTCCTGCCGGGCATGGAACTGGGGATTTTGCTGATGGCCTTCTTCGGCAAGGAGGGCACCGTGCTGGTCTACCTGGGCACGGTGGGCGGGCTGAACCTGGCCTACCTGTTGGGGCGCTGGCTGCCCGTGCGCTGGACGCCGGCCCGGATTTCACGGCTGGCCGCCCACGAGGAAGAGGAAGAAGGGGGCCTGGTGGAACACCTGCTGAACAAGACCCGCTGGGGCCGCCGCCTGGGCTCAGGCCAGCGCTCCACCCTGGCCACCTCGCCCTACCTGCTGCTGGCCCTGCTGCTCAACCTGCCGGGCAATTTCCTGCTGGGCGGCGGAGGCGGCATTTCCATGGTGTTCGGCATCACCCGCCTGCTTTCCTGGCGGAGCTTTTTTCTCACCGTGTGCCTGGCCACTGCCCCCGTGCCCCTGCTGGTCTTGCTGGGCATTCTGCAAATCGAATCCCTGCTCGGCTGATGGGCGGGGCGGGAAGAAAATACGGGCCTCCGGGGCGCCGCATGACCGCAAGGCGCGCGGCGGCGTTCGCCGTGGCCGCGCTGGTGCTCCTGGCGGCGCTACTGTTTCCGGCGGCCTCCCAGGCCGTCGAACGCAGGCGCGACCAGTTTCTCAAGGAGCCCGCCTACCTGATCCTGCCCTTTCCCTTCCGGGTGCCGGGCATCGGGTCGGGCATCGCCATCACGGGGCTGGCGGCGAACATGGGCGGCAGCAACACCGACCTGTTCGGGATCATCGCCACCGGCGACGTGACCGGCACCTTTGTCTCCCTGGACGATTTTCACATTGTCGAGGAAAACCTGATCCTGGGACTCTCCCTGCGCAGGATAGACAAGGCCGTCATCAACAACTACGACTCGCGGGGCATTGACTCGGACCCGGACGCCTTCACCCTGCTGGAACTTTCGCAGGCCGACGGCCAGGAGCTCGAGCTGTGCCTGTGCTTTTTCCAACGCCAGCTGGAGTTCAACTTCGGCATCGAAATGGAAAAGCGGCGCATCGAGCGGGTGCGGGACTCCGGCGGCAACGAGATCGGGCAGTTGAGCGAGCCCTTCGATCAGAGGGAAAACACCTTTCGCCTGGGCGTTGTGGTGGACCTCACCGACGACCGGAGGGACCCGCGCAAGGGCGTGCGGGTGGAATTCGAGGCGCGCCGCACACCCCCCGACGACGCGGACGACCCGGATTTCTTCGTGCTGGACCTGAGCCTGGGCTTCTACTTTCCCGTCGGGAGGATCAGCACCTTGGTCATCAATTACTTTCAGTCCGACGCCGACGTGAGGCGGCAGGGGCTGACCGACCCCGCCCAACTGCGCAACGACCTGGGCCTGAACTGCGGCATGAACCAAGCCTGCCTGGACGCGGAGCAGGCGCTGATCGACCGCTTCGCCGCGGCCAACACCTTCGGCACGGCCACTTCCCTGGGCGGCGCCTTCTCGCGGCTGCGCTCCTACCCCCAGGGGCGTTTCCAGGGCGCCCACACGGTGTTTCTGGGGGCGGAATTCCGCTGGAACCTCACCGAGGAAGCGACTCCCTTCGACTATTTCATCTGGAAGGACATACGCTCCAACCTGCAACTGGCCTTCTTCGCCGAGACCGGCAGCGTGGCGGAGACCCGCGGCGGCCTCAACAAGTTCAAGTCCTCCTACGGCACCGGGTTCCGCCTCATCTCCGCCTCCGGATTCGTCTACCGGGCCGATCTGGCCAACGGCGACGAGGGCACGGAATTCATCCTCATCTTCGGCTACCCGTTTTAG
>CBDUSX010000414.1:0-2743 GCA_965369935.1 uncultured bacterium | reverse complement strand
AAAGGAGCGAAAATGAAACCAGTTAACACAATCTTTCTGGTAACCCTCGGAGCGCTGATTGGTCTGCTTTTCCTATCGCAAGAGGCGGACGCCAGGAAAATCAAGCGCCCTCGACTGACCAGCGTTCGTACCACAGCCACCATTACCCTGGACGCCAAGGCGGAAGCCGCCTGGAACAAGGCCGGAGCGATGGAGATCGTGGTGGACGAGCTTCCCTACAAGCCCAACAACGGCTACAAGGGCATGCAGGAAACCACGGTCAGTATCAAGTCCCTCTACGACAAGGAATACATCTACTTCCTGATCCAGTACCGGGACCCCACCCTGAGCCTGGAAAGGTTCCCCTGGGTGAAGCAGCCCGACGGCAGCTGGAAGCAGTTGGCCAACAAGGACAGCACGGGCCACGACAATACCTACTATGAGGACAAGTTCGGTATGTTCTGGAACGTCAACGCCCGCGGCTTCAAGAAGAAAGGCTGCGACATCGCATGCCACATGGCCGAGGACGGCAAGGTGGACGGCAGGGCGGACAAGTCGCCGGGCCGCAAGTTCACCCGCAGGGTGGGTGATACCATTGACATGTGGCACTGGAAGAGCGTGCGTTCCAATCCGGTGGGCATGTTCGACGACCAGTTCGTGGATCACACCCGCGACCCGAAGAAAAACAAGAACTGGGGCCGCAAGGGTGACGTCAAGACGGGCGGAGGCTACAAGAACAACCGGAACAAGGCCAAAACCCGGCCGGTTTATATGAATCCTACCCGGAGCGAAGCGAACAAGTACTGGGTGTATAACAACACCAAGACCAAGTTCGTGGACAAGTTCAAGGCCGGCGACGTGATCCCCGGGATCGTTGTGTCGCCATTTACGGGCCCCAGGGCCGACATCAAGGCCAAGGGCGTGTGGGCCAACGGCATGTGGACCATAGAAGCGAAGCGCAAGCTGGTCACGGCCGGCGAGAAAGCCGCCAGCCAGGACGTGCAGTTCAAGGATCTGGGCAAGCCCTACTATTTCGGGGTGTCCGTCTTTGACAACTCGCAGATCAACCACATATATCATACGGGCTCGATTGAACTTAGATTCAAGTAGACTTGTCCCGTCCGTTGCAGGATCATAATCCTGCCAGATGAGCGTACCGCCTGCCCTGCCGCCTGAGTGGGGCAGGCGCTTTTTTTTTCCCGCCATCCGGATCGATACGCCATGACCCTGAAGGATCTCAATTTTTCCGCGAAACTCGCCGCTTCGTTCTTTGTCGGTTCCGTCGTCATCGGCACGGTGTCGTCCCTGATCATGCTGGGGCTGCTGCTGTCGAAGGAGGAATCCGGATTCGTGATTCCCACCCTGGAGGGAATCAGGGTCAAGTACGCCTATCCGATGATCGTCAGTTCGATGAAAGGCTCAATGTACGAGTACGTGGTGGACGATGAGGACATCGAGACCGTCCAGCGGTGGATAGACGGCGGGGCCAAAAAGGCCGTGTTCAAGGCGGAGGTGCATCCCATATTCAAGGCCGACTGCACCAAGTGCCACAGCAAGTCCTCCACCCTCACCAAGGCCATGCCCAGCTTGCCGCTGGGCAGGTTCAAGGAAGCGTTGCCGCTGACCCAGGCCGGGTATACCTGGGCCAAAATGGCGCGGCAGGCCCACATGCACCTGTTCGGCATCGGGCTCTTCCTGGCCATTCTTTCGCTGCTGCTGGCTCACTCCAGCTACTATCCGTGGATCAGAATCCTGCTGATTTCCACCAGCACGATCTTCCTGTGGATTGACGTGCTGGGCTGGTGGCTGACCAAGTACCTGATCGAATTCGCCTACGCGATTTACTTCGCGGGGGCCGTGATGTCCTCCTCGATTCTCGCCATGTGCGTGCTGGTCTTTCTGGACCTGTGGATGCACGTGCCGCGGCTCAGCCCGTCCCGGCGCCGCGGGGCGTTCCGCAGATAATTTGCCGCCGTCAGCCTGCGTCCAGCCCGCCGGCGCAGGCGCCGTTTGATGGAATATTGGCCATGAAACCCAGAGTCTTCTACCAGCCCGGCTGAAGCTCCTGCGGCAAGACGAAAGAGTTGCTTTCGGCCTGGCAGGTGGATTTCGAGCCGGTGAACGTGCTCGGCAACGATGCCGCGATGGCGGAGCTGGAAGCCCTGGGCGTGTCCGTCGTGCCCGCCACGGTGCTGGGAGAGCGGGTGGTGCATGGCTGGAACCCCGCCGCCCTGGCGGAGCTGGTGGGGGTTTCCTACGACGGCGCCCCTGCCCTGGCCCCGCGCGAGCTGGCCGGCGCCCTGGAAAACCTGCTCTACTACAATCAGACCGTGATCAAGCAGGCGCCCCGGGAAAAGCTGGAATCCCTCAAGCACCCGGAGCGGCCCCGCCTGTTGCGGGACCTGGCCTTCCACGTCTTCCGGCTCAGCGCGGCATTCGTGGACACCATCGAGCAGGGGTATTTCCCCCATGACTGGCTGATCGAGAATGCGCCGCCGGACATGCTGACGGGTGAGGACGTGGCCGCCTACGGCGAGCAGGTGCGCGCCCGCATCCGCGGCTGGTTCGAGGCGGCCGGGGAGGAGGTGTTCGGCCGGATGGCCAACACCTACTATGGCGAGCAGAAGGTGCACGAATTGCTGGAGCGCACCACCTGGCACGCCGGCCAGCACCTGCGGCAGGTCTACAACCTGCTGGAGGCCGACGGCCTGATCCCTCCCGGCACCCTGCCCGATGCCCTGTTCGAGGGCCTGCCCATGCCCGC
>CBDUSX010000413.1:0-2749 GCA_965369935.1 uncultured bacterium | reverse complement strand
CAAGGGTCGCCGTCCTGCTCGAAGATGCGGCTCACCTCTCCGGAGATGAACAGGGTGTCGCCCTCCGGGTTGTGGCGGCGGATTTCGCAGGTGGCCCGGCGCAGAAAGCCGTCGTCGCCCATCCAGTTGGTCAGGTGGTGCATCATCCAGGAGCAGCGCTCCGGGCCGTAGTCGTAGGCGCCGGGGGCGCCCACGGCGGTAGCCAGCTCGTTTTCCCAGTGCACCCGCTCCGGGCAGTCCGGGATGCCGAAGCGGTTCTTGATGCCCAGTTGGGCGTGCTTGCTGATCTGCCGCCAGTTGAGCTTGTTGGCCCGGATGTACAGGCCGCCCCAGCCCTGGGCGAAGGCGATGAAGCCGGTGACGGTCATGGGCCCCTTCACCATGGGGGGCAGCTTCTCGCCGGCCCGCACGTCCTCAATATAGCGCACCTCCGCCCCGCGCACCTCTTCCTGCTCATACAGGCGGTAGATGTCCGCCAGTTCATCGTCCGTATAGACCTTGGCGGGCTTCGCCTTCAGTTCCGTGTACTTCGTGCCGGATTCGCGGGCCGTGTCCCGCTCGGTGCGGAAGCACCAGCTGTCCGCCTCGGCTAGCAGGTCGCCCTGCTGGTTATGGAAGTTCACCTGGTAAATCTGCTGCACGGCCCGCCCGGAAAAGCGGGTCTCACGGACGATCAGCTCCTTCAGCCGGGCTTCGCTGGAAATCTCGTCGTTGCGCAGCACCGGCTTGTGCCAACTCCAGTCGGCCCCGGCCCACATGGCGTGCACGCCGGGCAGGCCCCCCACGTATCCCGAGACGATCCGGTTGCAGGCGAACAGAAAGGACGGCGGCGCGACGAGGGTGCCATAGCGGGTGCCGGCGGCGTATGCGGGGTCGCAGTACAACGGGTTGTCGTCCCCGATGCCGTGGGCGTAGTGGCGGATGTTGTCGCGGGTGGCCTCATGGCACCAGGGCTCGAGGGTGGCCTCGATCTTCACGTCGATGCGGCTGCGCAAGGCGTCCAACGCCTCTTCCGTGATCCGGGCGAACTTGCCCTCGCTGGGTTCCGTCATGAGGATTCCTCTTTGCGTTTCTCTTTCCGTGTGCCGTCCGGAGATTCGGGGTGCTCCGCCTCGCGCTCCCGCAGCGCTTTGCGGTTGATTTTTCCCGCTGGGGTTTTGGGCAGCCCGGCGGCGAACTCGATCAGCCGCGGATACTCGTGCCGGCTCAGTTGGGCGCGCGTGAACGTCTGCAACTCCCCGGCGAATTCGTCGCTGCCGGGGCGCTCCGACACGATGAAGGCCTTCACGGCCTGACCCCGCAACTCATCCGGCACGCCGATCACCGCCGCTTCGGCCACGTCCTCATGTTTGAGCAGCACGTTCTCGATTTCCACCGCGCTCATGGTCCAGCCGGCGGAGATGATCACGTCGTCGGCCCGCCCGCCGTGGTAGTAATAGCCCTCCTCGTCACTCTGCGCCAGGTCCCTGGTGGGAATCCACCTGCCCCGGCGCCGTACCATCAACTCCCCGGTCACCCCCGGCGGGCAGGGCCGGCCACCGGCGTCGTGAATCTCCAGTTCCACCCCAGGCACGGGCTTGCCCAGGGCTCCCGGCTTCACCTCCAGGTCCGGCGCGCCGGGGTAGTTGCCCAGGATCACCCCCAGTTCCGTGGTGCCGTACATGGAGCAGACCGCCTTCCCGAACGCGGCTTCAGCGAACTCGGCGGTGCCGCTGTCCATGGGCTCTCCGGTGAAGGAGAGCTTCTCCACGCGGAATCGGTAGCGGCCGGCAAGGCCGGAATTTTTCAGCATGCGGTAGTGGGTGGCCGCGGCGGAGAAGTTGGTGATGCCATGGGCCTCCAGCACCTGCAACATGCGCTCCGCGTCGAACGCTCCCGCCCAGGCCGTGATGGACACCCCCAGGGCCAGGGGCGCCAGGGTGCCGTGCCACAGCCCATGGCCCCAGGCGGGGGAAGAGGGGCAGAAGAACACGTCCCCGGGCCGCACGCCCGTGCCGTACAGCGCGGCGATCATCACCGTCACGATGGCGCGATGGGGATGCTTGACCGCCTCGGGCAGCGCCCTGGTCGTGCCCGAGGTGTACTGGTACATGGCCATGTCGTCCCCGGCCGTGCGCGGGCTGAATTCGGCGGGGTGGGCGCCCAGGCCATCCAGAAAGGCCCGGCCGGCCTCGATTACTTCGATCTCCGAATAACCTTGCGCCAGGTGGGCCAGGGACGATTCAGTGACCAGCACGCGCGGGCGGCAATCCTCCAGCCGCAGCCGCAGGCCCTCGGGGCCGAACAGGGTGAACAGGGGCACGGCCACCGCGCCCGCCTTCATGGCCCCGAACAACGTGGCGTAGAACGACAGGGACGGCTCCAGCATGATGGCCACGCGCTCGCCCTGGCCCACGCCCAGCGCCTGCAGCCGGTGGGCAAAGCGCGAGGAAAGTTCGCTCAATTCCCGGAACGTGCAGGACACCTCTTCCCCCTCCGCACCCACGATGCGCAAGGCCACGTTTTCGCCGGGATGGCGGTCGAGGCATTCGTGGCCGATGTTCAGCCGGCCGGCGTCCCCGTCGAACAACTCCCACAGCTTCTCGCGCGAGAAGTGGCGCTGCGCGTCGGCGTAGCTGCTCAGTTCGGTGAGCAGGGGGCGCGATGCCCGCTTGCCGTCCGGCCTCCCGGATTTTTCGCTCGTTGCCATGCCGGATTATGGCACGTTTCAGGAAATCGCCGGGGGATTACCTCCTGATTATCTCCGGGA
>CBDUSX010000412.1:0-2759 GCA_965369935.1 uncultured bacterium | reverse complement strand
GCGGAGCGGCCCCATCAGGAGCATCCCCAATGGCTGCGTCGTTGTTGCCCACCGCCATTGCCCTGCCGGATCACGTTCACAGCCAGCGGGAAATCGGCGAGGCGGTCTCCCTGTGGCTGCGTGACTTTCCGGACAAGGCCGCCCGGGCCAGATCCGTGCTCGCGCATGCCAACGTGGAGCGGCGCTATACGGTGCGTCCGGTAGCTTGGTATCTGGAGCACACGTCGGTAACCGAGCGCAGCGAGGTCTACCGGGAGGAAATGATCGCCCTGTGCTCGCGGGCCGCCCAGGGGGCCCTGGACGGCGCCGGGCTGAGCCCTCAGGCAATCGGATTGATCATCAGCGTTTCAGCCACCGGCTTTATGATTCCGTCCGTGGAAAGCCACCTGATGAACCGCATGCCCTTTTCCCCGCATACCCGCAGGATGCCCCTCACGGAGTTGGGCTGCGCGGGAGGGGCCGCCGCGGTGGCGCACGCGAACACCTACCTGAAGGCCCACCCGCAGAGCGCCGCGCTGATCGTCGCCTGCGAGTTGCCCAGCCTGACGGCCCAGGTGAGCGATTTTACCATGGCCAACATCGTCTCCGCCTCCCTGTTCGGGGACGGCGCCGCGGGCACCGTGGTGGCGGGGGAAAAGTTCGTCTGGGACGGCGCCGCGGGGCCCGAACAGCGCCCCGCCCCGCGCATCCTGGCCACCCGCGGCGTGCTCTTTCCCGGCAGCGAGGAGCTGATGGGCTTCGACAACACGGACGGCGGCTTCAAAATTGTGCTCGCTCCCCGTCTGCCGCGATTTGCGCAAAAGCACCTGCCCGGCCCGCTGCGCGAGTTCCTGGCCTCGCAGGGGCTGGGGCTGGAGGACGTGACCCATTTCCTGCTGCACCCCGGCGGCCCCAAGGTGATCGAAGGGCTGGAGCGGGCATTCGGCCTGTCACGGGAGCAGACCCGCTTCAGCCACGAGGTGTTGCGCGACTATGGCAATCTCTCCTCGGCCACGGTGTTGTTCGTGGCCCATCTGTTCGAGCGCGAGGCGCGTCCCCGCCCCGGGGAATACGGGCTGATGCTGGCCTTGGGACCGGGCTTCTGCGCCGAAATGGTGCTTTTGCAATGGTAGCCGCGCCGCACAATTCCGCTTCCTCCCCGCCGGGTACGGTCGTGGTGACCGGGATCGGCCTTTCCACCGCCCTGGGCTTCGGGGTGGAGCGCAACTGGAAGCGCCTGCTGGCCGGGGACTCCGCCGTTGCCGTGCAGCCCCCCGGGGCGTTCCCCCTGCCCATCCCCATGCCGGCGGTGCTGGGCGCGCGGGTGCCCCGCGAGGAGTTGGCGGAACGTATCCGCAAGGCGGTGCCCCGCTCGATCTGGAACACTTCTGAGGAAAGCTGCCACCTGTGGCTGCTCACCGCCCTGGAGGCGCTGGAGCAGGCAAACCTGGACGGGGCGCGGGGCCCTCACCCTGAGCGCATCGGCATCTACGTGGGCACTGGCGCGGGCTCGGCGCAGTTCACCGAGCAGGAATTCGTCAACATCTACACCGCGGAAAAGGCCGTGCAGCGGGACGTGAGCCGCATGGCCGTGCCCAAGTACATGGCCTCCTCCCTGGCCGGGCAGCTCTCCCTGCTGAAAGGTTTCCGCGGGCCGGCTTTGGCCCTCAACACCGCCTGCGCATCCGGCGTCACGGCGCTGGTGACCGCCCTGGACGCCCTGCGCCTGGGGCGGGTGGATTGCGCGGTGGCCGGGGGCGTGGACCTGTGCGTGGTGGGCGGCGTCATCAAGGGCTTCTACAAGCTGGGCGCCCTCACCGCCCGGGGGGAGCTGGGGGCGCGGGCCTGCCGCCCCTTCGATGCGGCCCGGGACGGCATCGTGCTGGGGGACGGGGCGGGCTGCCTGGTGCTGGAACGGGAAAGCGGCGCCCGCGAGCGTGGCCGGCCGGCCCTGGCGCGTCTGCTGGGCGGCGCGGCGGCCTCGGAGGCCTACAGCCTGCTGGCCGTGCGGGAGGACGGGGAGGACATGGAGCGCACCATGCGCCTGGCCCTGGAAGACGCCCGGCTGCCCGCCGCAAGCGTGGCCCATGTCTATGCCCATGGCACCGGCACCCGCTACAACGACGCCTGCGAGGCCGCGGCCCTGGGCCGCGTGTTTCCAAACAGCCCCACCGTGAGCGCCAGCAAGGCCGTGCTGGGCCACACCATCGGGGCGGCGGGGGCCATTGACTCGGTGCTGGCCGTGCTCAGCCTGGGCTCGGGCCAGGTGCTGCCCTGTTTCCATCTGGACGAGCCCGACCCGGAATGCGCCATCGCCCCCGCCCTGACGGCGGATCAACCGCGCCTGCGGGAGAAAAACGGGGCGGCGGTGCTGGTCAACGCCTTCGCCTTCGGCGGCCACAACGCCAGCCTGGCCTTTGCGGCCGGCGGCACGGACAGCATGGAGGCGGCCCCATGAAAGCAAGGTTGAGGGAGAAAATCCGCCAGGGCCGGCCCGTGCCGATTTCCGGCGAGGAGGCCGCCTTCATACGCGACACCCTGCGCCGAGCCATGGCCGTGACCCTCGAGAAGGAGTTGGAGGAGATTCGCGACGACACGCTGGTGTTCGACGATTTGGGATTGGACTCGATAGACGTGTTCGATCTGCTGGATCAACTGGCCGAGGAACTCGACATACAGGTGGAGCCGGAGCAGTTGCCGGACGACGTGATCTACGGCAAGGAGGGCGTGACCTTCCACGATTTCGCCGAGGTCTTCATCGCTTACTTCCGCAGCGCTCC
>CBDUSX010000411.1:0-2760 GCA_965369935.1 uncultured bacterium | reverse complement strand
TGGGCCTCCAGCCAGTTTTCGCCGAGGCCGATTTCCACCTTCAGGGGCACCTTCAGTTCCATGGCGCCCTCCATTTCTTCGGTAACCACCTTGCGCAGCACGTCCACCTCGTCCCGCCGGGCGTCGAACAGCAATTCGTCGTGAATGGTGAGCACCATTTTCGAGCGCAGCTCTTCTTTCCGCAGGCGCTTGTCCAGGGCGATCATGGCCAGCTTGATGATCTCCGCGGCCGTGCCCTGTACCGGGGTGTTGATGGCCATGCCTTCCGAGATGCGGGCGGCAAAGGCGTTGGGGCTGTTGATTTCTGGCAGGTAGCGCCTCCGTCCGAGCCTTGTTTCCGCATAGCCCTGCTTGCGGGCCTTTTCCATCAGTTCGTCCTGCAAGGCGCGGATGGCCCCGTATTTTTCGAAAAAGCGGTCGATGAATTCCCGCGCCTCCTCCCTGGTGCGGTTGGTGACCAGGGCCAGCCGGTCGGCCCCCATGCGGTAGATCAAGCCGAAGTTGACCTCCTTGGCCACCGTGCGCATGTCCCGCTCCACCTCTCCCGGCGCCACGCCGAAGATGGCCGCGGAGGTGAGGTCGTGAATGTCGGTGCCGGTGCGGAAGGCCTCGAGGAAAGTCGGATCGTCCGAGTAGTCCGCCACCACCCGCAACTCGATCTGGCTGTAGTCGGCCGAAAGCAGCACGTGCTCTTCGTCCGAGGGCAGAAACAGCGCGCGCACCTTGCGCCCCTCCTCGCTGCGGATGGGGATGTTCTGCAGGTTGGGCTTGTCCGAGGCCAGCCGGCCCGTGGCGGCCACGGCCTGGCGGAAGGAGCTGTGAATCTTGCCCGTCACCGGGTTGATGAAGCCCGCCAGTTGGTCCAGGTAGGTGGATTTCAGCTTGGCCAACTCCCTGTAGTTCAGCAACAGGCGCGGCAGGGGGTGGGCCTGCATTTTCTCCAGGGTTTCCTCGTCGGTGGACAGGCCGATGCCGGTCTTGATTTTCTTGGGGCGGATTTTCAACTCCTCGTGCAGCTTCAGCTTCTCGTAGAGCACGCGCTGCAAGTCCGGCACGGAGTTGAGATTGAATTCATCCTCCCCGGCCAGTTCGTAAATCCCGGCCCGCAAGGCGTCCAGCTTGCCTTCCATCTCCGCCGAGATGGCCGCGGCGCCGTCCTTGTCGAAGCGGATGCCGGCCCTTTCCAGCCGCATCAGCACGGGCACCAGGGGCATTTCCAGGGATTCGAACACCTGCCGTTGCCGGGTCTGCTCCAGCCGGGGCGTGAACGCTTCGTAGAGCCTGTAGGTGATGTCCGCGTCTTCGCAGGCGTAGTGGCTCACGGTCTCGATGGGCACCAGATCCATGGTGATCTGCTGCTTGCCCTTGCCGATCAGCTCCGTGGTGGGAATTTTGCTGAAGCCCAGACGGCGCAGGGCCACGCTGTCCAGGTCGTGCCGCCGCTCGGCCGGCTCGGTGAGCTGGGAGGAGATCATGGTGTCGTGGGCGGCCCCCCGCACCTCGATTTCCTCGCTCAGCAGCATGTGCATGTCGAACTTCATGTTGTGGCCGCCCTTGGGCAGGGCGGGGTCTTCCAGCAGCGGTTTCAGCAGGGCCAACACCTGCTCCCGCTTGCCGTTGAGGGCCGGGGCGTTGAGGGGGATGTACCAGGCCTCCTCCCCCTGCACGGCGAAGGACAGGCCGATCACCTTGTCGGCGAAGTAGTCCAGCCCGGTGGTTTCCGTGTCGAACACGAGCATGCCGGCCTTCCGCCAGCGGGGCACGAGCTTCTCGATGGCCTCCAGGCTGTCCAGGGTGTGGTACTTCGCCTTTGCGGCTTTGGCCCTGGCCGGCGGTGCGGTCCCCGCCTTTTTCAGCAGGCGGTCGCGCATGCTCTGGAATTCCAGTTCGGTCAAGAGGTCGATCAGCGCCTGATTTTCCGACAGGGCGGCCGGGTGTACCGCCAGTTGCTCAAACTCCACACCCACGGGCACGTCCAAACGAATGGTCACCAACTCCCGGGAGAGGAAGGCCATGTCCCGGTGGGTTTCCAGATTTTCCCGCAGCTTGTTGCCCTTGACCTCGTCCAGGTGCTCGTACAGGTTTTCCAGCCCTCCGTATTCGGCAATCAGCTTGACCGCCGTCTTTTCCCCCACGCCGCGCACGCCGGGCACGTTGTCAGAGGAATCCCCCATCAGGGCCAGCACCTCCACCACCTGCTCCGGCTTGCAGCCGAATCTGGCCATCACGCCGTCCGCCTCGGTCAGGGTCACCTCCTCCCCCTTGGCGGCGTACATGAAGGTGCTCTCGTTGATGAGCTGCATGAAATCCTTGTCCCCGGTGACCATGTAGGAGGTCAATTCGCGCCGGGCGGCCTCCTGCACCAGGGTGCCGATGATGTCGTCGGCCTCATAGCCCGGCACCAGCAGGTAGGGCAGGCGCAAGGCCTCCACGATGCGGGGGATGAAGGGAAGCTGCTCCACCAACTCGTCGGGCATTTTCTCCCGGGTGGCCTTGTAGTCGGGATAGCGCTTGTGGCGGAAGGTGGCCTCGGGGCCGTCCGATACCACGGCCAGGTATTCGGGCCGTTCGGAATCCAGGATACGGATCAGGGTGTAGAGCAGGCCGTTGAGGCCGCTGACGTTGATGCCCTTGGAGTTGATGAGGGGACTGCGGATCATGGCGAAGTGGGAACGGTACAGCACCGCCATGGTGTCGAGCGCGAAAAACGTCCCCATCTGCGCATCCCCTGTTTGCACGGCTTGCGTGTGGATTGGGCCG
>CBDUSX010000410.1:0-2776 GCA_965369935.1 uncultured bacterium | reverse complement strand
GCGCGCTGAAACTCCAGGTACTCCTCCTTGGTCATTTTGGGCCGGCTGGTCTCCAGTATTTTTTTGGCCGGCGCGGCATCGCCGTACATCAGGTCGATCACGGTCATGGCCAACAGCTTGGCCGAGGTGATGTAGACCCGCTCGTGGTCGGCCAGGATGTAGTCGTTGCCGTGGCCCACGCCGGTGGCGCCCGCCACGTAGGGATGCAGGGCGGGCATGATGTGGCCCACGTCGCCCATGTCCGTGGAGCCGGTGCGGTGCTCCTTGCCGTAGTGGAACTGGCCCTCGCCGAAAATCCGCCGCACGTTCTCCCCCCACAGCTCGGCCATGGCCGGGTTGTTGGTCTGGGGCAGGTAGCCGGGGGTGGTCTCGATTTCCACCTCGGCGCCGATGGCCATGGCCGCGCCGCGCAGGGCGTTGTCCACCTTGCGGCTGGCGTCCACGATGCCCTCCAGGGTCTTGCCGCGGATGAAGGTCTCCATCGTCACCTCCGCGGGCACCACGCTCACCGCCTCGCCCCCCTTGGTGATGATGGGGTGGATGCGGATGGTGTCCGCGTCGTAAAAGGTCTCGCGCTGATAGGCGATCGCCGAGAGCGCCAGGGAGGCGGCGTTGAGCGCGTTGACGCCTTTCTGGGGCGAGGAGCCGGCGTGGGCGGCGCGCCCGATGAAGCGGATCTTCTTCACCACGCTGCCGTTGGAGGAGTCGGCCACGTGGGAGGCCACCTCGTCGTTCTTGGTGTGGAACATCATGGCCAGGTCCACGTCGTCGAAGTGCCCCAGCCGGATCAACTCGGCCTTGCCGGTCAGGAACTCGATCTTCTGCTCCGCCTTGAGCTGCATGCGGTGCTCGACCTCGATCAACTCCTCCGCCGGCACGGCGAAGAAGGCCAGGGCGCCGCCCAGTTGGGCCATGGCGCCGCTGGACACGAGGCCCATGGCCGCCCCCAGCATGCCCGCCACCTGGGCGTTGTGCCCGCAGGCATGGGCCGCGCCGGTCTCCGGGTCCGCATGGGGATGGTCCGACACCCGCAGGGAGTCCAACTCCCCCAGCAGGGCCAGGGTCGGGCCCGGCTTGCCCCCCTCGGCCCTGCCCTTCACGCCGGTCAGGGCCAGCCCGGTCTGGGGCCGCAGGCCCAACTCCTCCATCTTGGAGGCCACCAGTTGGGCGGTCTTGGTTTCCCGGAAGCCGGTCTCCGGATTTTGCAGGATGGTCTCGCCGATGCGGACGATCTCGTCCCGCCGCTCGTCAATGGCGGCGCAGACCTGTTCCTTCAGTTCTTCTATGGATGGCATGTGGCTCCTCTCCCCGTGCGGACTTCGCGCCGCGGTCTCCGTGATGTGACCCCATGATGTGGCCGCATAATTCTGGCTGCATAATTTTGCAGAACGGTCTCATTGGTACAGGTTTTCTGTAGCATAAGCCCCCGCGGGCCAAAAGCGCACCCCGGGCCGGGGCAAACGTCCGCGACACCACACCTTGGGAGGCAGGACGATGGAGCTTGAAGCGAGAGTCAACAGACTGGAGCGAAACTGCCGCTGGTACCGCAACCTCGCCGTGCTGGCAGGGCTGGGTGCGCTGGCCCTGGCGGCCATCGGCGCGAAGCAGCAACCCCTGCCGATAATCCAGGCGCGGCGCTTCGAAGTGGTGAACGCGGAGGGCCGCGTCCTGGCCACCCTGCACCATACCAACGATGGCGCGGGCGGACTGACCATCTACAACCAGCGCGGCCACGCGCTGATCCAGGCCGGCATCAACCGCCGCGGCCACGGCGTGCTGGAGGTGCTCAACGCGGAGCGCCGGCCCATCCTGGACGTGTACGGGGAGCCTTCGGGGAAGGGGGTGGTGATGGTCTGCGGCGCGGACCAGGCTTCCTGCCGCAACCTCGCGCGGCGGCCATAGTCAGGCGGGGGAATGCAACCCCTCTAGACCAACCGGGTGGGTTTTTCGATTGGCTTCGGCCAATCGAAAAACGAAATAGATTCAGCGGGGTGCAGGGGTGCAAACCCCTGCCGGGATTCCAAAGGGCAGCGCCCTTGGCCACCGGAGGATTTCTTTGAATGGGGCTTAGTTGATGGCGGAGGATTTTGCGGTTTCATTTTCCAGCCGCACCAGGGCTTCCAGGGCCACCTCCCAGGCCAGTTGCCGGCAGGCCATGGTGTCGCCCCAGCGCGTGGCGTCCTCGTGAAGCACCTTGAAGGTGCCCATCAACTCGAAGATGGAGGTCATGATCAACTGCTTGGAGTCCATTTCCTTCTTCAGTTCGCGGCAGCCGGCCGCGAATTCCTGTCCCGACCGCTTCTCCTTGTGGGATTCGTAGAGCAACTCGTCATAGGCCTTCAGGTAATTGGCCAGCCACATTTTGTCTTCCATTGCACCTCCCTTGCTGCAAAAGGCCTGATGGCCTTTCCCCGCTGTCCCTTGCGGCCGCCGGTGGACTGTCTTACAGCGCCGTGCCCGTGCAGTTGAGTTTCAGGGTCTTGCCCGGCTGGGGCAGCACGCCCTCGCAGGTCATGCTCATTACGCCCAGCATGCCCTGGGCTCTGGTTTCCCGCACTTGCAGGAACGGGGCGAGCGCGTTGGCGATCAACCCCAGGGCCACGGCGGCCAACAGCAGCTTGGTGCTGGTGGCCAGCCTGTGTGTGTGAACGGCGCGGCGAATCGGATCAGACATGGCGGCTCCTTTGGATCGGTTGTGGACCGTTTGCGGAATTGGCAGCGCGTCCGGCAGGACTCGAACCTGCGACCCGTTGCTTAGAAGGCAACTGCTCTATCC
>CBDUSX010000409.1:0-2792 GCA_965369935.1 uncultured bacterium | reverse complement strand
ACGACGTCCCAGTCGCCTTCGGCCTTGAGGTCGCTGGTCTGGCTCGGGCCGTATTCCGCGGGGCGGGGGATGAAGGCGGTGCGCATGCCGTGGGAGGCGGCGTGGGCCAGATCGTAGTTGTGCGCGGCCACCATCATCACCTGCTCCGGCGCGCAGCCCAGCAGCTCCACGGCCGTGAGATAAACCTCCGGATCGGGTTTATAGCACTGGAAGATCTCCGCGGTGATGACGGCGTCCCAGGGCAGGCCTGCATGTTTGGCCATGTTGACCATACAGCCGAAGTCGCTGTTGGACAGGGTGGAGAGCACGAACTTCCCCTTCAGCCGCGTCAGGCCCGGCACTGAGTCCGGCCACGGATTGAGGCGCTCCCACACGCGATTGAAGTGGTCGATGTCGGATTCGTTCAAGCCTTCGATGCCGTATTCGGCGAACAGCGCCTCCAGCTTCGCGCGGTAGATGGCATAGACGGTGGTCCAGGGACCGCCCTCGTTCACCCGGTCCATGCCCGGCCGGTAGCAGGTCTTCCAGTCGTCGGTGAAGGCCTCCCAGTCCACCGCAAGGCCCCTGGCCTCGCCGAAGGCTTTGGCGTCGGCGATGACACTGCCCCGCCAGTCCACCACCGTGCCAAACACGTCGAAGGTCAGTACCTTGACATCAGAAACATCCATCCTGGAAATCTCCCGCCCGCTCGATTGGTGTGCCTGGCAATGGGCATCGTCAGCCTTTTTCGTCCGCCGGCAGGCCGGCCCGTAGCGCCCCCGCCCGGAAAGGAGGACGGCTGCAACCTACCCCCCGTTCACCTGTGTGCTCACCTCCACCGGCGGGGGGGCGTTGAGGGTCTGGTAGATGACGCAGTAGCGCTCGGTGAGCTTGATCAGGGTGGCAAGCTGCTCCTCGTCCGCGTCGGTGTCCAGGTCGAAATGCAGCTTGATGGTCTCGAAGCCCACCGGAGCTTCCTTGCTCACGCCCAGGGTGCCGCGGAAGTCCAGCAGCCCCTCGGCGGAGACCGTGCCGCCCTTCAGGTTGACGCCGATGGCCGTGGCCACGGCCTTCAGGGTCACGCCGGCGCAGGCCACCAGGGCTTCCAGCAGCATGTCGCCGGAGCAGGCTTCCGCGCCGCTGCCGCCGGTGGCCGGGTGCAGCCCGGCTTCCACCAGGGCCTTGCCCGTTTCCACCTTGCAGGTCACGCCGTCCTCCCCCAGGGAGCCGGAGGCCTTCAGCACGATGCGCGCGGCGCCGGGCGTGTCCTTGTACTGCGCTTTCAGGGGGGCCTGCATTTCCCGCAATTGCTCTGCGTCCATGAACTTTCCTCGTGATTTCAGGATTTGGGGTGAAGGGTGCTGCTCCGCACCGGCGGCTATGCGCGATCTCTCAGCTTGTCCCAGGCATGCGGGCCTGAATGTGAATTTATTTACTAAATCCGGTCTCAAAGTTACCCATGCGCCGCGCCCTTCGAGACACTCGCTACGCTCGTTCCTCAGGAACGCGGTCCAATTAGCCCGATTCCCTGAGGAAGGCACCACCGGTGCCTGTCTCGAAGGGTTGGGCTTTTGGCCAAATTGCCAATTTTGATACCTCCTGTAATTCTCGCGGCCGTTCCGATCATTCGCGAAGCGCCGTAAGGGGCTTTCCAGCTTTCGCGGATTAGCTTAACCTGAATGATTCGCGGAATCCAAGGCACGGCCGGCGGCGGGGTATCATATAGGAGTTCGTCATTCTGAGCGTAGCGAAGAATCTTCTCGTCCTCTCCTGGAATGACGGAAACGGTGAAGACCCGATAGATGCTTCGCTTCGCTCAGCATGACAAGAGTTGGGCGAACGGTGCTGCAAAACGTGCAGTTGATTTACCACCCGGAGCCCGCCCACAATACAGGCGGAGCATACACATGAAAGACGTGGTCGGTTTCATCGGGCTGGGCACCATGGGCATGCCCATGGTGCGCAATCTCTCGGCGGCGGGGGTGCAGGTGGTCGCCTACGACGCCAACCCCGAAGCCACGGCCGAGGCGGCGGGGCTGGCAGGGGTGAGCGCCGCGGCCAATCCCCGCGAGGTGGCCGAAGGATGCGCGCTGCTGATCACCTGCCTGCCCAACGACGACGCGGTGGACGCCGTGTTCCGGGGGGAGGAGGGGGTGCTGCAAGGCGCAGCGGAGGGGCTGATCACCTGCGACTTCTCCACGGTCAGCCCGGAGATCACGCAGGGGCTGCACGCCGAACTCAAGCAGCGGGGCATCGTCCATTTCGAGGCGCCCATGCTGGGCTCCCGCCCGCAGTCCGAGGCGGGGGAGGTGTTCTTCATCGTGGCCGGAGGCGAGCAGGGGCGCCTGGCCGCGCTCAAGCCGGTGCTGGACATCGTGGGGCGCATGCACATGTACGTGGGGCCGCCGGGCACGGGCAACAAGATCAAGCTGATCCACAACGCCCTGGGGGCGGTGAACTACTGCGCCGTGGCGGAGTCCCTGGCGGTCGCCGGCCGCAACGGGGTGGACCTGAACGTCTATTACGACGTGGTGCGCAGCGGCGGCGGCATGGCCCACGGCAACTACTTCGAGCGCAAGGTGCCCACCATCATCAAGGGCGACTACTCCCCCCGCTTCAAGCTGGCCCTGGCGCTGAAGGACATCAACATGGCCCACGCCCTGGCGGAACAGGCCGCCGTGCCCGTGCCCGTGCTGGAAGAGGCGCGCCGCACCCTGGCGGAGGCGGTGGCCGACGGCTACGGAGAGGACGATGCCTCGGCGGCCACCCACGTCATCGAAAAGCGCATGGGGCACCGAATTTCCGGGGACTAG
>CBDUSX010000408.1:0-2792 GCA_965369935.1 uncultured bacterium | reverse complement strand
CAGATCGGCTCCAAGCAAATTGGCGTTCCTCAAATCGGCCCCGGACAGATCGGCCTTGCGCTCTTTTCCCGCGGCCTGCCCTCTGCTATGGTGGGCCTGTTCACTTGACAATCCTTTGTGCATTCTTCTGACGCGGATGCCGTGCAGAGCGGCGGCACCTGCGATACCGGTTTTCCGCCATGCACGTCCGCATACTCAAAATCCGGGGCGACCGGAAGCAGACCCGCCAGCAACGCTTGAAGCAGACCCGCAGCTGGATGGAGGCCCACGGCTGGCGGCTGATGGACTATTCGGAGGAACTGGGCAGCGTAGCCTTCGAACGGGCGGAAGGAGCGCCGCCCCTGGGCTGGTTCGACCGCACCCGTTACCTGCCAGGGCCCGACTGGTTTCAGCCGCGCGAGTGGCTGCGCCGGCCCCTGGGCTCGCCCCGTAAGCTGGCTTTCGCGGGCGGGATCGGCCTGGCGGTGATGGTGGCGTTCGTGCTGTTGTTGAATTTTTCCCACTCCGCCGGCCCCGTCAGGATGCAGGGCAAGCGAGAGCGGGCGGAATCCTGGTTTTACGTTACGGTGGACTCGCTCAACATCCGGGCCGAACCCAAGCCGGGCGCCCAGATCGTGGGTGTCCTTTATCTCAATCAACGGGTGTTGGTCGGGGAGCGCACAAAGGGCTGGGCGCGCATCGTCAAGCCCGAGTGGGGTTATATCGCCGAGCGGTTTCTGCAGGATCATCCGGCTCGTTAGCCTCGACGCGAAATCCCCGAGAGGGGAAGGATGAGGGGAATCCGCCGGGACTGCGCAATCTCCCCCGATCCAACACGCGGCCCCGCCCTCCGAATTCCGCAAACAGAATCAGGATTTGCCCATGCAAGTGACCTTGCTGGGGACGGGTTGCCCCATCGCCGACGAATTCCGCTATGGCCCGGCGACCATGGTTGAGGCCGGGCCGGAAACCTGGCTTGTGGACTGCGGGAGCGGGGTCACCCAGCGCCTGCTTGCCCATGGCACCTCCGGCGCGCGCATCACCGGGCTGATCCTGACCCACCTCCATTCCGACCATACGGTGGATTTTATCCAGCTGCTCATTTCCGGCTGGCACCAAGGGCGGCAGGCGCCCCTGCGGATTTATGGCCCCGCGCGCACGCGGGAGTTCTTCGGGGCACTCCTGGAAGCCTGGCAGCCCGAGTTCCGCCAGCGCCTGGCCCATGAGCACCGTCCACCGGAGGGGCTGGGGGTGGAAATCGAGGAGATCGGCGGCGACTGGCGGCTGGAAACCCCCCATGTGCGCATCAGCAACACCGAAGTGCGCCACCAGCCCATTCCCCAGGCTTTCGGGTTCCGCTTCGACAGCGAGGCGGGCAGCGCGGTCATTTCGGGGGACACGGCCTACTGCCCGGAATTGATCGAGCTGGCCAGGGATTGCGACCTGCTGGTGCACGAGGCCTACGTCCACTGGGCCCAGCAGGAGCGGGCGCACAAGGCGGGACGGGACCCGCAGGGCACCGACAATGTGGCCGCCTACCACACCGCCACCGACGAGGTGGGGCTGGTGGCGGCCCGGGCCAAGGCGAAAAACCTGGCCCTGACCCATTTCGTGCCCACCATCTTCGACCGCGCACGGGCGGTGGCCGACGTGCGGGAAAACTACCGGGGCGGGCTGTATATCGGGGAAGACCTGATGTGTCTCGAGGTCGGCGGCGGAACCGTCAGCCTGCTCAGGAGCGGGGTGCGCGGCCACCCCTGAAATTCCTGCCCTGCGCCCTGCCCATCGCGTTGCGCTTCACCGGCCGCCGCTCCCCGCGCTTCCTTCCCAGGCGCTTTTGGCGATGCCGGCTCAGGCTGGGGTCCAGCCGCAGGGCCCGCTCGAAATCGTCGAGGGCGCGGTACGGGTCGCCCAGCTTGCGCCAGGCCAGGCTGCGTGCGTCGTAGGCGCGGGCCAGATTGGGCTCCAAGCGGATCGCCATGTCCAGGTCCTCGATGGCCCGCTCGTAGGCGCCCAGCCGGTTGTAGGCGGAGCCGCGGTTGTTGTAGGCGGGGGCATAGCGGGGGTTGATACGAATGGCCCGGCCGTAGTCCTCGATCGCCCGTTCGATCTTGCCCAGCTTGTTGAACACGGTGCCCCGGTTGCTGAAGGCGCTGGCGTCGCGGGGATCGAGTTGCAGGGCGCGGTCGAAATCGGCGATGGCCGGGGCGAATTTTCCCAGCTTGTTGTAGGCGGAGCCGCGGTTGTTGTGGGCCGTGGCGTCCGCGGGGTTGAGGCGGATCGCCCGATCCAGGTCTTCGATGGCACCCTCGTATTCCCCCATCCGCAGCAGGGCCGAGCTCCGGTTCACGTACGGCGAAGCCGCGCCGGGGTCCAGCTGGATCGCCCGCTCGAAATCCCGCATGGCCTCGGCCACCTGGCCGCGGATCAGGTGGGCCTGGCCCCTGGCGTCGTAGGCGCGGGCCAGCTTCCCGTCCATCCGCAAGGCCTCGTCATAGGCCGCGATGGCCTCAGCCATGCGCTCCTGCCCGGCCAGCTTGAGGCCGCGGTTGTAGTGCCCTTTGGCGGACTTGAACAGGCTCTGGAGCATGGGCTTGCTGGAGGTGTGCGGCGCGGGCTTCCCGTTCCGCCTCGCTGTCCGAAGTCGGTGCCCGAGGCAGGGCGGGCGGCGCCGGGACGATTGGAACCGGGCGTTCATGGTTCCCCGAACGGCCGCTGAATTCAAGCTCAATCCGGCACCCGGCACCTTCGAGAAATTTGGCGGAAAATGTGGCCGCGGGGCAGCGCCGCTGCCGGGCCGTCATTGCCGGGGC
>CBDUSX010000407.1:0-2824 GCA_965369935.1 uncultured bacterium | reverse complement strand
GTGATGGTGGCCGTGCCGTTGGCCACGCCGTTCACCAGACCCGCGGGACTGACGGTGGCCGCGCCCGGATTGGAGGAGGACCAGGTGACTTCGGCCGTGAGGTCCACCGGATCGCCGAAAAAGCAAATCCCGTCCGCGGAAAGCTGCAGGTTCTGGGCTACGGCGATGGTTGGCGCGGGCGGGGAGATGGAAAAGAAAGAAACCAGGCAGCCGTTGGCCGCGACGGGACCGGAGCTTTGCTGCAACTCATCTTCTTCGGAACTGCACCCGGCTAGAAGCGCCACTACCACAAATGCCAGCGCAAACCGGATGCCCGCCGCGGCCCGGAAGTTCCGAAATTCGCTTACGGCTGTTGATCGAGGAAGTGGCAGTGTCCTATGACCCTGCATGTAAAATCCCCTCCTGAAACAAAGAAATACCGTTCAGGCGACCCGAAATTCCAAAATCCCCATGAATCGGGGAGAAAACTTTTTTGCCGGGAAATGTCCCATCCGGATTGGAAAAACGATCAATTGGCAGGGGTTGTTCCGTAATGATCTATACTACCAGGCAAAACCTGAAAAATCCAGTCGGCGAAATTCCGCCCGCTCACGGATGCTTGCGGTATACTGCCGGGTTGCGGCGCCCCCGAGCAGTCATGTATAACGACACTACATGATCCGGCGAGGACCAGCCGAAAAAATGGCCGGCTCACGGGACGCCAAGGGCGCGGGAATGGGCCGGAAACCGGGTTGCCAGCCATGCGGCCTTACCCTCCGCGGCGCGATCATTCGAAAATGACAGGAGACTTAGGCGATGCCGGAGCAGTTTGCAGGCGGGCCCGACTGGAAGGGCCAATACAACTCGCTAATGAGTCAGCTTGGCCTGGACCCCGAGGGCATCGAGGCAGGCAGGTCAACTCCGAGGTTCAGGTTCAATCCGCCGGACAAGATTTTACTGGTGCACGTGGGCAACCTGACCGGCGTGCTGAACGACATATCGGTGGGCGGCACCTCGATCCAGACCAAGGTTCCACTGACCGTGGAGCGGGAATTCAACCTGAGTTTCGACCAAAAATTCCGGGGCAGGGTGAAAGTCGTAAACAATATCCTGGATGAGTCCGAGGTGCCCGGCTCACGGGAAATGTACCGCACGGGCACCCGGTTCCTCAATCCCGACGACGGGTATCGCTGCATGGTGCAGACCCTGCGCCTCTATTCGCGTATCTCGCAAATTTGAATCGCGTGCGGCCTCCAGGGCTCCGGAGGGGGCGCTGCGGGCTGTTTACATCCTCATAAAAAGCCGACTGGAGTTCCCTGCGAGGGCGACGTTCAGCCGCTAAAAAGCCAAAACCCGGCAAAAGGAGAATCCGCCATGAAAAACTCACTGGTCTTGCTGGCGCTGCTGTTGTCGGCGCTGATTCTGGGAGGCATGTTTCACTCTGGCAAAAAACCGTCCGCCGCGGGCGCAGCGAAGGAAAAAGCGTGCCTGAAGGCTGCGAAGTCCCCCTGCAAGGCAACGGTGCAGAAAACCTGCAAGGGCAAAAGCGGGTTTGCGAAGACAGCCTGCGAAAAGGCCACTCTGGAATCCTGCATGGCCGCGGCCAAAAAAGCCTGCAAGAAAAAGTAGAGTCGGGGGGTGGTCGCGCCGCGGATGAAAGACCGGACTCCGGCGGCGTTCAGCCTGAGAAAAATTCGCCTATCTTGTCGATTACATATTCCTGCATGTCACGGCTCAGTTCCGGATAGATGGGCAGGGCCAGCACCTCGCCGGCGGCGCGCTCGGATTGGGGGAAAGCGCCGGTATCATACCCCAGATACCTGAAGCACTCCTGCTGATGGAAGGGCACGGGATAGTATATTTCCGTGGATACGCCCTGCTCCGCCAAATGCTGTTTCAGCGCATCACGCTCCGGCGTGCGAATCACGTACTGATTGTAAATGTGGGGGAAGGTCAGCCCGGCATCGCCGTAAACTTCCCTGGGCGGCGTGACCTGCTCCAGGCCTTTTTCGGCGATCAGACTGGTATAGCAGGCGGCATTTTCCAGGCGCTGCCGGTGCCAATCATTCAGGTAAGGCAGCTTCACCTTCAGCACCGCCGCCTGAATCGGGTCCATGCGGAAATTCCCGCCGATCACCCTGTGGTAATACTTCGGATGTCCCCCGTGGACGCGCTTGATGCGCAGGATTTCGGCCAGGGCGTCGTCATCGGTGGTCACAAGGCCCGCATCGCCCATGGCCCCCAGGTTTTTGCTGGGGAAGAAGGAAAAGCAGCCCATGGCGCCCAGGGTGCCGGCCTGCCGTGGTTTCGCCGCCTGCGGATATTCCGCCCCGATGGCCTGGGCTGCGTCCTCGATCACCGGAATGCCGAACCTGTCCGCCACCTCCCTGATGGGGGCCATGTCCGCGCATTGGCCATACAGATGCACAGGAATGATCGCCTTCACTGTCTCCCGTTCCTGCTCCGGAAGGCCCTCCAGATACTCCCGCAGCCCGGCTGGATCGAGGTTGAAGGAATCCGGCTCGATGTCCACGAATACGGGCCGCGCTCCCAGCCGCGCCACCACCCCGGCGGTGGCGAAAAATGAGAAGGGCGTGGTGACGACCCGGTCTTCCGGCTGAACATCAAGCGCCATCAGGGCCAGCAACAGCGCGTCCGTGCCCGAGGACACGCCGATCGCGTGTTTCGCGCCCAGATAATCGGCGATCATGTTTTCCAGCGCCTCCACCTTTGGGCCCATGATGTAGGTGGTGGAGTCCACCACCTCCATTATCGCCGCCTGCATTTTTTCGCGCAGGGCCTCCAACTGCGGCTTTAAATCCAGCAGGGGAACCGTCATGGCCGG
>CBDUSX010000406.1:0-2828 GCA_965369935.1 uncultured bacterium | reverse complement strand
GTTTTCGATGCCCCTGTACTACGGCAAGCCCATCGAGGAGCACCACACGGTGCGCAGGTCCGTGGGGGTGTTCGACGTCACCCACATGGGCCAGTTTCTGGCCGAGGGGGAACGGGCCACCGAGTTCCTGCAATACGCCCTCACCAACGACGTTTCCGCGGCGCGGGACGGCGACGCCCTATACTCCCCCATCTGCCGGGAGGACGGCGGGGTGCTGGACGACCTGATCGTCTACCGCCTTGGCCCGGCGCGCTACCGGATCATTGTCAACGCCGGCAACCTGGCGCGCGATTTCGAGTGGCTGGGCCGGCTGGCCGGGGAGTTCGGCGTAAGCTTGAGCGATCTTTCCCCTCAAACCTGCCTGTTCGCCGTGCAGGGGCCCGAGGCCTTCGCCCGGCTGGAAGCGCAGCTGGAGACGCCCCCCGGCTCCCTGGGCTATTACCGCTTTGCGGAAACCCGGGGCTTCGGCGTGCCGATCTTCCTGGCCCGTACCGGCTACACCGGGGAGCCGGGCTGCGAAATCGCCGTGGCCCGCGAAGCCGCGGAGCGCGTGTGGGATCAACTCACCGGCGCCCTGGGCATCGCCCCCATCGGGCTGGCCGCCCGGGACACCCTGCGCCTGGAGGCCTGCATGGCCCTGTACGGCCATGAGCTGCGCGAGGAGTGGAACCCCCTGGAATGCGGCCTGGGCTGGGCGGTGAAGCTGGAGAAGCAGGGCGACTTCATGGGCCGGCAGGCCCTGGAGGCCGTCAAGGCCGCCGGGCCGGCCCACCGCCTGGTGGGGCTGGAACTCACCGAACGCGGCATCCCCCGCGGCGACTACCCCGTCATGAACGGGGACGGCGTGGTGGGCCTCGTCACCTCGGGCACCATGACCCCCACCACCGGCAAGCCCCTGGCCATGGCGCGGGTCCGCACGGAGGCGGCCGGGCGGGAGGCCCGGCTGTTCGTGGAAATCCGCGGCAAGGCCGTGGCGGCGCGCATCGTGCCCCGGCCGTTTTACAAGAACCCCGCCTTGCGCGCCTGATCGTAAATACCTGAGCTATATATAGAAAGCATAAACGCCGCCGGCACCCGTCCGGCGAATCCCCCTTCGCCAAGGAGCGCCCATTGTCCCCTGACCAGGCCAATCACGAGACCGCCCTGACGGCCGAGGCGCTGGCCCTCAATCTCAACGACGGCTCGCGCCCGCCGTTTGCTTTGCGGGATTTGCACCTGCAGCTGGAGGCCGGGGAAATGGTGGTGCTGCGGGGCGTATCGGGTTGCGGCAAGTCCTCCCTGTTGCAGGCCCTGGCCCGCCTGCTGCCGCTGGAATCCGGCCGCCTGCGTCTGGCCGGCATGGCCGCGGAGCAGATGCCGCCGCCCGTCTGGCGGGCGCGGGTGAGCCTGGTGCATGCGGAGCCCCTGCTGGTGGAAGGCAGCGTGGAGGACAACCTGCTGCTGCCCTGGAACTTCAGGGCCCTGCGGCACCGCCCCCCTCCCGGCGCGGAGGAGCAACGAGCCGCCCTGGCCGCCCTGGGGCTTGGGGAATTCGCGCTGGAGGCCAATGTGCGCGGGCTTTCCAGCGGGCAGGCCTCCCGCGTGGCCCTGGCGCGCAACCTGCTGCTGCGGCCCTCCTTCCTGCTGCTGGACGAGCCCACGGCAAACCTGGATGCGGACTCGGCGCAGCGGGTGTGGCGGGCCCTGGAGGCGCAACGCCGGGAGACCGGCTGCGGCATCCTCTGCGTGGCCCATCAGCGGCCCGGCATGGCCCCGGACAGGGCGCTGCGCCTGCGCGGCGGGCGCCTGGGGAGGGGCTGAAAACCATGGGCGTGATCGAAATCGGAACCCTGGAACTGGCCCTGGCAACCGGATTCGTGCTGGTCAGCGGCGGCCTGGCGCTCCTGTTCCGGCTGGGGCTGACGCGTCCCCTGCTGATCGCCACCGTGCGCACTTACGTGCAGTTGCTGGGCCTGGGGCTGGTGCTGAAGTGGATTTTCCGCATAGACAATCTGTGGCTGGTGCTGGCCATCTTCGCGCTGATGATGCTCACCGCCGCGCACACCATCCTGGCCCGGCTGGGCCTGTGGGCGCCGCGGGTGGTGGTGGGCACCCTGGGGGGCGTGGTGCTCTCCTCGGTCACGGTGACCTTCGCCGTGACCGGGCTCCTGATTCACCTGGAGCCGTGGTACGAGCCGCGCTACCTGCTTCCCATCGCGGGGATGGTGCTGGGCAATTCCATGAACGGCATCGCCCTGAGTCAGGAACGCCTGTTCGAGGGCTTTTCCGCCCGGCGTAGCGAAGTGCTGCTGCGGCTCTCCCTGGGCGCCACGGCCTGGGAAGCCAGCCTGCCCCTGATCCGGGCGGCCTTCCGGGCGGGCATGATCCCCACCCTCAATTCCATGGCCACGGTGGGCATCGTGTTCATTCCGGGCATGATGACCGGCCAGGTGCTGGCCGGCGTGGAACCCATGACGGGCGCCACCTACCAGATCGTGGTGATGCTGATGCTCTCCGCCTCCACGGCGCTGGGCTCCATCACCTGCATGGTCATTTCCTGCCGCCACGCCTTCGACAGTCAGCAGCGGCTGGTCATCTGAGAGCTTCTAAGCCCTGTCTGGAAAAATCGTTC
Organism: uncultured bacterium; assembly: GCA_965369935.1. Lineage (GTDB taxonomy): Bacteria > SAR324 > SAR324 > SAR324 > JACQKK01 > JAPUIH01. The sequence continues at coordinate 217 of CBDUSX010000406.1, read as the reverse complement.
ACGGATGGGATGAATTTGTTTTCTTTCCACCTCACCCCCGCCAGGGACCGACAGCCCCTGGACCCCATCAAATTGCTGGAGTTGGCCAACGGCCGACTCCAGCCTGTTAGGGGGGTTCGAGGGGGGCTTGCTCCCCCGATTACTGTTTGTGAATTATTCAGCCTAGGTAAACGAAATCTCCACCGAGCCGATGCCCGCGAAGTCGGCCCGCCAGGTG
>CBDUSX010000405.1:0-2837 GCA_965369935.1 uncultured bacterium | reverse complement strand
TCAATGGCAAACCCCGACCCCTTTAACGCGAGAGACAAGCTGAACACGGCCGGCGGCGAGGTCGCCATCTGGCGCCTGGACGCGCTGGAGAAGGCGGGCCTGTGCAAATTGGAGCGCCTGCCCTATTCCATCCGCATCCTGCTGGAGGCCGTGCTGCGCCATGCGGGGGGAGGGCTGGTGGAGGAGGCGCACGTCAAGTCCCTGGCCGGCTGGAGCGCTGAGGCGGTGCCGGAGCGAGAGGTGCCGTTCATGGTGGGGCGGGTGCTGATGCAGGACTTCACCGGCGTGCCCGCCGTGGTGGACCTGGCCGCCATGCGCGGGGCCATGAAGAAGATGGGAGGCGACCCCAAGCGCATCAACCCGCTCATACCCACCGATCTGGTGATTGACCATTCGCTGCAGATTGACCATTTCGGCGTGCCCGACGCCGTGGAGCGCAACGAAAAGCGGGAGTTCGAGCGCAATCAGGAGCGCTACGAATTCCTGCGCTGGGGGCAGGACGCCTTCGACAATTTTCTCGTCATTCCCCCGTCCACGGGGATCGTGCATCAGGTGAATCTGGAATACCTGGCGCGGGTGGTGCAAACCCAGCCGGATGCAGATGGTGCGACGGTGGCCTTCCCGGATACGGTGGTGGGCACCGACTCCCACACCACCATGGTCAACGGCCTGGGGGTGCTGGGCTGGGGCGTGGGGGGCATCGAGGCGGAGGCGGCCATGCTGGGGCAGCCCTATTACATGCTGGCTCCGGAAGTGGTGGGGATGCGCCTGGAGGGCGAGTTGAAAAGCGGCGTGCTGGCGACCGATCTGGTGCTGCACGTGACCCAGCTTTTGCGCGAGCACGGCGTGGTGGCGAAATTCGTGGAGTACTTCGGCCCCGGTCTGGAGAGCCTGACCCTGCCCGACCGCACCACCATGGCCAACATGGCGCCGGAATACGGAGCGACCATGGGTTTCTTCCCCGTGGACGGCAAAACCCTGGACTATCTCAGGCTGACCGGACGCACGGAGGAGCAGATTGACCTGGTGGAGCGCTACCTGAAGGAGCAGGGGCTGTTCCTTACCGCCGGGGCGCCGGAGCCGGAATACAGCTCCCTGGCCACCCTTGACCTGGGCCAGGTGGAAGCCTGTCTGGCCGGGCCCAAGCGGCCCAATGACCGCCTGCCCCTGACGGAAGTCAAGCAGCGCTTCCTGCACAGCCTCTCGGCGCCCACGGCGGAGCAGGGCTTCGCGCTGAGCGATGCCCAGCGAAAGCAGACCGCAACCATGAAAACGGCCCAGGGCCCGGTGGATATGGGGCACGGCTCGGTGGTGATCGCGGCCATCACAAGCTGCACCAACACCTCCAACCCCATGGTGCTGATCGGCGCGGGGCTGGTGGCGCGAAACGCGGTGGCCAAGGGCCTCAAGGTACAGCCCCAGGTGAAAACCTCCCTGGCCCCCGGTTCGCGGGTGGTCACCGAGTACCTGACCAAGAGCGGCCTCCTGCCGGCCCTGGAAGAACTGGGCTTCGGCGTGGTGGGCTACGGCTGCACCACCTGCATCGGCAACTCGGGCCCTATCCCGGAGCCCGTGGCCGAGGCGGTGAGGGAGGGCGATCTGGTGGCCGCGGCGGTGCTGAGCGGCAACCGCAACTTCGAGGGCCGGATCAACCCGCTGGTACGGGCCAATTTTCTGGCGTCCCCGCCCCTGGTGGTGGCCTACGCCCTGGCCGGGCGGATGGACCTCGACCTCACCTCCGAGCCCCTGGGCACGGGCTCCGACGGCCAGCCCGTATTCCTGAAAGACATCTGGCCGACCACGGAGGAAATCCGCGCTGAGTTGGAGAGTGCCTTGAGTCCCGACATGTTCAGGAACTGTTACGGGAACGTGCGGGAAGGCAACCCGGTCTGGAACGCCATCTCCGTGGAAAGCTCGGAGCTTTATCCCTGGGATGACAATTCCACCTACATCCACGAGCCGCCTTACTTCGCGGACTTCGGGCTGGAGCCGCCGCCCATCGGGAACATCAGCGGCATGCGCCTGCTGGCGCTGTTGGGCGATTCGCTGACCACGGATCACATCTCGCCCGCGGGCGCCATTCTGCCCGACTCCCCGGCAGGCAGCTACCTGCTGGGGCGGGACGTTTCCCAGACCCAGTTCAACACTTTCGGAGCCAGGCGGGGGGACGACCGGGTGATGACCCGCGGCACCTTCGGCAACCTGCGCATCAAGAACCTGCTGCTGGACGGGGTGGAAGGCGGCTGGACGCTCCACCGGCCCAGCGGCGAGAAGATGAGCATCTACGAAGCCTCCTTGCGCTACAAGGAGGAGGGCGTGCCGCTGCTGGTGATCGGAGGCAAGGAATACGGCACCGGCTCCTCCCGCGACTGGGCGGCCAAGGGCACCATGCTGCTGGGGGTGCGCGCGGTGTTGGTGGAGAGCTTCGAGCGCATTCACCGCAGCAACCTGGTGGGCATGGGGGTGATTCCCCTGCAGTTCAAGGAAGGGGATACCGCGGCCAGCCTGAAGCTGACCGGCGAGGAGACCTATGGCCTGGAAGGCATCAGCGCAGAGATGGCGCCCGGCGAGGAGATCACCGTCAAGGCCACCCGCGGGGACGGTTCCACCACCACCTTCGCCGTGACCTCGCGCATAGATACCCAGGTCGAGTTGGGCTACTACCGCAACGGTGGCATTCTCCAGACCGTGCTGCGGCAGTTGCTGGCCGCCTGAGCCGCGCCGGCCGGCCCGACACCCGGCTTCGCAGGCCGATGCTCTCTGTTCTTTGGGGTGAATAATTTCCGGGGGGCGAAAGGGATGGCACCCGAATCCGATTTCCCCATGGATACCGGCGT
>CBDUSX010000404.1:0-2842 GCA_965369935.1 uncultured bacterium | reverse complement strand
CGCCTGAGGAAGCACCTGCGGCGGAGGAAGCTCCGGCGGAAGAGGCTCCGCCGAAGGATAAATAGGCTTCCCGCACCGCGCGGGATGAGGGCCCATGGGATTGATTGACCGGGAGCTGCTGACCTGTATCGGGGTGGTGGCCCATGCCCACGGGGTGAAGGGTGAATTGAAGGTGAACCCGCTCACGGACGACCCGGCCTACTACGAGGGCTCGCGGGCGGTGATCCTGGAGACGGAACAGGGTCTGCGGGCCTTCCCGCATAGCCGCCTGCGCACGGCGGGCAGGCACTGGATCCTGGCTTTGCAAGGCGTGACCGGCCGCGGCGAGGCCGAATCCCTGCGGGGCGCGGGGGTGTTGCTGGAAGCATCGCAGTTGCGGCCGCTGGAGCCGGGCGAGTACTTCCAGCACGATCTGATCGGCTGCGAAGTGGAAACCCTGGAGGGGCGGGCGCTGGGCCTGGTGGAGGCGATCATGGAAACCAGCGCCAATGACGTGCTGTCGGTGGCCCTGGACGGCGAAACCCGGCTGGTGCCCATGGTGGGTGAGGTGGTCCGGGAGGTGGACGTGGAGCGGCGGTTGATCCGCATCGCGCCCCTGCCCGGAATGCTGGAGTTGGACGAGCAATGAAACGGATTGACGTCCTGACCCTGTTTCCGGAATTGTTCGGGCCGTTCCTGGCCGAAGGCCTGATCGGGCGGGCCGTGCGGGAAGGGCTGTTGGAGATCACGCCGGTGGATTTCCGTCCCCACGGGCTGGGCCGCCACCGGGCGGTGGATGGCGAACCCTACGGCGGGGGAGCGGGCATGGTGCTCAGGCCCGAGCCGGTCTTCAAGGCCGTGCGGGAGCGCGAAGCGGCCCATGCCGCCGCCGGGCGCGGCACCTGGAAGGTGCTGCTCACCCCCCAGGGCGCACCCTTCGACCAGGCCGCCGCAAGGGCCCTGGCGGAGCGCGAGGAGGCGCTGCTGCTGATTTGCGGGCGCTACGAGGGGTTCGACGAGCGTATCCGCGCCGGCTGTGCGGACCAGGAGCTGTCCCTGGGGGATTTCGTTTCCCTGGGCGGCGAGACGGTGGCCATGGTAATGATCGAGGTGATCGCCCGGCTCGTGCCCGGCGTGCTGGGCAACCCGGATTCCGGCAGAGAAGAATCCTTCGAGGAGGGCTGGCTGGAATATCCGCAGTATACCCGGCCCCCGCTGTTCGAAGGCATGGCGGTACCCGATGTGCTGCTCTCCGGCGACCACGCGGCCATCGCCCGCTGGCGCAGGCAGGAGGCGGAAAAGCGCACCGCCGAGCGGCGGCCGGACCTGATTCCCCGCAAACGGGCCTGAGGCCGGGACGCGGGGAAAAAAGAGGATAGGAATACAGGCGGAAAAACGGCGGCATAGGTGAAAAAGAGATAGTGAAAAAGACATAGGTGACAAAGACGTAATAGACGAAAGACCATGCGGGGCCCCGGAGTTGGCGGCCACCGCGGCATTACAGTGGAGAGGCAAGGAATGATCAAGCCGATTATCCAATGGGTCGAGGAGTCCCAATTGCGCACGGACCTGCCCCCGCTGCCTATCGGCGCGGAGGTGCGGGTGAACTACCGCATCCGGGAAGGAGAGAAGGAGCGTATTCAGGCCTTCCAGGGCGTGGTGATCAGCAAGCATGGCGGCCCGAAGAGCCTCACCTCCACCTTTACGGTGCGGAAAGTCACCCAGGGATACGGGGTGGAACGCACCTTCCCGCTGCATTCCCCCAGCATCGAAAGCGTGAAGGTGGTGCGGGAGGGGCGGGTGCGCCGGGCCAAGCTGTATTACCTGCGCAACCTGCGAGGCAAGAAGGCCAGGATTCGCGAAAAGTCACGTGCCTGATTTCAGCCTGGAAAAAGGGCTGTGGGACAGGGGTTTCCGGCGCGTCGCCGGAGTGGACGAGGCGGGGCGCGGGCCTTTGGCCGGCCCGGTGGTAATCGCGGCCGTCGTGTTGCCCGCCGGCTGGCATTGCGAGGTGCCCCTGGACGACTCGAAGCGCATGACGCCCCAGGCGCGGGAGGCGGCGTTCGCCCATGTGCGGGCCGGGGCGCTGGCATGGCGGATGATCGCCGTGGGACCGGAAGAGATTGACCGGCTGAACATCCTGGCCGCCACCCTGGCCGGCATGCGGCGCGCGGTGGAGCGGTTGCGGCCCCTGGCGGATTACGTATTGGTGGACGGCAACCGCCTGCCGGAATTGCCGGTGCCCGGCGAGGCGGTGGTGAAGGGCGATCAGCGCTCCCTGTCCATCGCCGCGGCTTCCGTGCTGGCCAAGGTGGCGCGGGATCGCATCATGTGCGCGTATGCCGCCTCGTATCCCCAATGGGGTTTCGAGCGGCACAAGGGCTACGGCACGCGCATGCATCTGGAAGCGGTGGGCCGCCACGGCAGAAGCCCGATTCATCGCGCTTCCTTCCGCATCAGGCAGGCGGGATGAACGCGCGCGGCAAGCTGGGCCGGAAGGGCGAGGACATTGCCGCCCGATACCTGGAGCGGCAGGGCTACGACATCCGGGAGCGCAATTACCGTTGCTCCCTGGGCGAGATTGACCTGATTGCCACCTGCGAAGGGTATCTGGTATTCGTGGAGGTCAAGGCCCGCACCGCGGGCCAAACGGTTCACCCGTCGGCGTCGGTGACGCCGCGGAAACAGGCGAAGGTGCGGCAGGTGGGAGAGCATTACCGGGCCCACCACCCGCAATACGTCCAGCAGCCCCGCTTCGACGTGATATCCGTCCAGGTGGCAGGCAGCAAGCACGGGGCGGAGGAAGAGGCGGAACAAACAGTCGAGCACCTCGTCAACGCGTTCTGAGCGCGGCGGGGCCGGC
>CBDUSX010000403.1:0-2846 GCA_965369935.1 uncultured bacterium | reverse complement strand
CGGTATTGGTCCATCACGTTGGAGACCAGCCGGGCGTTGCGGCCCGTTTCGGAAACCTCCGCCTTGAATTGATCTATCTCCTCAATGGCGGTGATGGGAACGATCACCTCCCCATCCGGGAAAGCCAGCAGCGCGTCCGGATCGAAGAGCAGGACGTTGGTGTCGAGTATATAGCGGGTTTTGACGGTCATCTCGTGCGTGGGGCCCCTGGAACGGGAGGCGCCGGAGGGGGCCGATGGTCTTTCGACCGCCTCCCGCATGCGATGTTGCGAACTTCTGAATTTAGGAAACTTACCATAATTTCAGGCCACTGCAAACCGAGACGGCGGCTGCGGCCAGGGCAATCGAAAAGCCCGCGCAGTGCCTGTGGTTTGTATCGCCTCGGGCGAAACGGAGGGCCGGGCAGGCGGGCGCGGGGTCAGGCGTCCAGCAGTTGATCGAGTTTCACCGGGTCGAAGCCCAGCACCACCTCCCCTTCGATCACCGTCACCGGAGCGGAGAAAACGCCCAGGGCCGCCATTTCGGCGCGGGCCTGCTCGTCCACGGAGGGGTCTTTCTGTTCAAAGGACACGCCTTTGCCGGCCAGATGCTGCTTGACGGCCGTGCAGGGCGCTCAAAACGGGGTTGTGTAAACCGTGACTGACTTCAAGTCTCGCTCCTTGCTTGGTTTCGTTCCGCCCGGTTGCGGGCGATCTTCTCGTTGCGCGCCGCCTCGCCTTCTTCGGTCAGCCAGGGCTGCTCCTCGGTGAATACCAGCCGTTTCCACTCCTCGCTGCCGGACCAACTGAATGGAGTCTCCGCGATCTCGCCGCCCGCGGCTGCGGTCTCCAGCAGGCGCAGGCCCGCGCGCAGCACTTCGCGCTGGTTTTCCGGATCGTGGGGCCGGCCGCAGGCATTGCCCAGGGGATAGTCGCTGAAGACCGTGCGGGGATTGCAGGCGCTGGCGGTGATGTCCCGCGCGTTGCTGAAGGTGACGGTGGAAATGCCGTTGGCCTCCAGGTGGCGGGCGACCAGACTCACGGTCTGGTGGCAGACCGGTCACACGGGGCTGAGCAGGGCCACGTCCACCTGCTCTTCCTTGCAGCGGCGCAGCACCTCCGGCGCGTCCACTTCCATGGTCTTACTCTGGCTGTAGTTTTCCTTTAGCCGGTAATAGCTGGGCGCCAGGCTGCCCAGTTCTCCTTGCGCCTGCAATTCCCGCAGCCGGGTGACGGGGAAAAAGGTGTTGGGGTCCGACATGTCGCTTTGGGCGCGGTCGTGGTTCGCCACCACGTAGAGGATTTTGTCCTCCGCGATGCCGCTGGGCACGGGCCACACTTCCAGGTCGTAGGAGCCCGTGTTCGACCCGCCCACCTTCAGCGCCTCACGTTCCTGCTCGCTCAATCCGTCCTCGGGCAGGAGGGTAAAGCCGGCGGTGGAAATCAGCGTGACACGCGATTCGGCGAGGGGCTTTTTCAGCGGCGTGAAGGGCGCGTCCTCGTTGTGCGCCCATCGGTAGGCCTTCTCAAAGCCTTCGCTGTGGTAGTAAGCGGTGATCTTTTCGATGTAGCGTACGTGGCCCATGGCCCTGCTCCCGGGTTCCAGCTTGCTGTGGCTGTCTTTGCAGGGTAATGAATCGCCGCGGAGGATGTCAAACGATGCAAATCGGGTCAGTGGCCGAAATGCGCACCACGCCGTCCTTTCCGGCGCGCACCCGGAGGTGAATTGACCGGGCGCCGGAGGGCGGAAATGGTGGGCCGGTTGGCGGGGCAAACGACCGTAAAAGCCCTGCTCTAGCCGCCCTGGTAGGTGAACGGCGAAAAAAGCCCGGCCTTTTCGGTGAACTCCCAGTTGATGCCGTGATCGGCATAGGTCAGCTTGCTGGATTTCGCGACCACACCCGGATGACCGGGGGCAATGGGCAAGGGATGGTTGGCAACGGTCACCTCCGCACCCTCCTGCCCTTCGATGCCCTCCATGTCAACCTCGGCGATACCCTCTATGCGCAAGCGCCGCTTTTTGCCATCGGCCTCGAAGGCGATGGGCACCGCCTTTACCCCCAGCACTTCGCTCACGAAGGAGGCCAACACCTCGGGGTGGCCGCCGGCCTGGCCGGCAAAAATCCTGGTCAAGGCGTCCTGCTGGGGCTGGTCCGCCTTCTCGTCCAGGTACAGCGCGGCCTTCCAATTTCCCTCCGTCATAAGCCCCGGGGCATGTACCGCCATGGCGACGTTCAGGCCATCCAGGGTCACGTCCCCGAAGGCCCCGCTGTCAATATGCCAGGCCACCACCGCCTTGCACTCCCCTTCGCTGGGTGGGCTGAGGAAGATGCAGGGACAGAGGGCTTCGCAATTGCAGCTATCGAAATAGGTTCCGGATAGACTCCACGAATCGGCCATGTTCCACCTCCTTCTACCTTATCTGCGCGAGTGCGCAGAAAGATGATTGCCTGCAATGAAATTCGATTGGATGTGTCCCTTGCCGAATTTGTAAGGCAGTTTACCCATCAACGTCAACGACTATTGGAGGGGCCGGGGGGCTGTTTGCAAAAGAGGCGAGCGGCGGAGAGTTCCACAACGCCCGAGCGGAGATTACTTCAGGCCGGCCTTGCGCAGGTGGCCAACATAAAAATCAAAATCCGCGGAATTTTTGTAGGGAATGGCCCGCAGACTCCACGGCCGCAGTAAAAAATCGGGGTTGTCCTCAAGTATCTTCCCGGCCTGGGCGCGCGCTTCCCCGTCCCGGCCGAGCGCGCCGTAACAGACGGTCAGATGTGCGCGGGGCGTGACGTGTGGGGGATGCCTCCTCATGTACTCCGTCAATACGGAGATTGCCTTCTCATAGTTCTGTGTTTGAAAATTGGCGTG
>CBDUSX010000402.1:0-2851 GCA_965369935.1 uncultured bacterium | reverse complement strand
CCTCAGCATTCGGTGGAATGGGGGCCGCCGGGGAAGCCGCCCTGCTCCATGGTCATGTCGAAGAATTCCCTTAGGAACCGGAAGGCGTAGATGCCCGTGTCGTGGCCGTCGCTCCAGACTATGCGGATGGCGTACTGCCCCACGTAGTCCGCCGAGCGGATGTGGATGTCGGGGCTGATCTGCTTTGGATCGAGCACTTTTTCGCCGCTCATCTCGTCAATGCAACTGGCGCAGGGGCAGGCATCGCGCAGGGCGAAGAAGGGGTAATGGCTGATCACGCCGTCCCGCCATTCGATGGTCAGGTCCTCCGCGAACACGATGTCGCGCGGCTTGCGTTTCTTGATGTCCAGAGCCATGGCGCTTCTGTGTACCTTACAGGTTCACCTTCTCGAATTTTTCCTCGCGGCTGAGCCGGTAAATGGCCGTGCCGATGGCGCAAAGCACCTGCTGGTCATTGGCCAGTTCCATGCGCGTGGAAGCCAGGATGCGCCCGGGGCGCATCACCGTGCCCGTGCAGATGAAGTACTCGCCTCCCGCCGGACGCAGATAATCCACCCGCAAGTCCACCGTGCCGATGCCCACCAACGGGCCTGAATCCACGAACGCGGAGAGCACGGCCCAGGCCCCGATCACGTCCAGGGCGGCGGAGATGACCCCGCCATGCAGGATGCCCAGTTCAAAATTACCGATCAACTCGTCCCGGAAGTCGAAGCGCATGCTGGCCTTGCCCTGGCTGGCCTCCAGCAGTTTCAGGCCCATCAGCTTGTTGAACGGAATCTTCTCCTCGAAGAGTTCCCGCAGTTGCTCGAAATTGCTTGTCTCCATAACTTAAGCCTGTTTAACCCATTGCTCACTTTGCCGCGTCGAGGGGAGGCTCGCCCAGGATGCGGCGCATGAACCCCTGCACCGCCTCCAGGGTCGCGGGCAGCACCTCCACCCGGGTGGGCAGAGCCTCCAGCCCCGCCAGGGCGGGGGGCAGGGATGGGGCCTGGCCGGTGGCCTGGCGGATGGCATCGGCGAACTTGGCCGGATGGGCCGTGCCCATGCAGATCACGGGGCTGCCCCCCTCTCCGTGCTCCATGGCGCCGCGCAGTCCCACCGCGGAGTGGGGGTCCAGCAGATAGCCGTCCCGCTCGTGCACCTCCCTGATCGTTTCCAGGGTGGCCTCGTCATCCACCCGGGAGGATGCGAAGTCGGCCTGCACCCGCTCCAGCAGGGCGGGCGCCAGCTGGAATTCGCCTGCGTCCGCCAGCTCCTGCATCCAGTTCATGAGCTGTGCGCTGTCCCGCCCGGCCAACTCGAAAAGATAGCGTTCGAAATTGCTGGCCACCTGAATGTCCATGGACGGGCTGAGGGTTTCCGCCACTTGGCCCTTGCGGTAGACGCCGCCGGTGACGAAGCGGTGCAGAATGTCGTTGGCGTTGGTGGCCAGGATCAGCTTTTCCACCGGCAGGCCCATGCTCCGGGCCACGTAGCCGGCGAAGATGTTGCCGAAGTTGCCCGTGGGCACGGCGAAGCGCACGGGCTCGCCCAATGCGCAGGCGCCATCCTCCACGACGCGGAAGTAGGCGTAAAAGTAATAGACCACCTGCGCCATCACCCGCATCCAGTTGATGGAATTCACCGCCCCCAACGCATAGGCGTCGTTGAACTCCCGGTCGTTGAACATGCCTTTCAGGATGGACTGGGCATCGTCGAAGCTGCCTTCCACGGCGATGGCGTGAATGTTGGCGTCAGCGACGGTGGTCATCTGCCGTTCCTGCATGGGGCTGATTCGGCCCTTGGGAAACAGGATGAACACCTCCAGGCCCTCCTTGCCGCGCAGGGCGTGAATGGCCGCGCTGCCCGTGTCCCCGGAGGTGGCCCCGGCGATGGTGAGCCGCCTGCCGCTCCGGGCCAGGTAGTATGCGAAGGTGTTGCCCAGGAACTGCAGGGCCACGTCCTTGAAGGCCAGGGTGGGGCCGTGAAACAGCTCCACCAGGTAGTGCCCGCCGACCCGCACGACGGGCGTGACTTCGGGATGGCCGAAGCTGCGATAGCTCTGCGCCACCAGTTCCCGCAGGTCGTCCTGTGGGATGTCTCCGGCGATGAACAGGCCCGCCAGTTCCTGGAACAGCCCGGTGAAGGAAAGCCCGCTCCATTGCTCCAGCAGTTGCCCCGCCTCCGGGTAGCTCTCGGGCAGGAACAGCCCGCCGTCGGGCGCCAGCCCTTTGAGCACCGTCTCCCGGAAGGGCAGGGGCGCGCATTCTCCTCTGGTGCTGACGTACCTCACTGGCTGCCTGCGCGGGTTTGAGGGGGCCGGGCGCCGCCATCGGCACTGTTTGCGATGATTTACAATGCACGGGCCCTATGAGATGATTTTTAGCACAAAGGAAACATGCTGGCATCTTCCCCAAGAGGGCCGGCTTGAGGAGCACGGCAGGGATGGACATGCACGAACAGGTTCAGCGGCGCATAGAGGCGTTTCCGGGAATTTGCCGCGGGGCGGGTCTGAAGGTGACACCCCAGCGCTTGGCTATCTACGCCATGCTCGCCGCGACGGACAGCCATCCAACCCCGGAGGAGGTCTACTCGGCCATCCGCAAGACCACCCCGTCCATCTCCCTGGCCACGGTGTACAAAATCCTGGACCTGTTCCACGCGCGCGGCTTCATCCGGCGGGCTTCCACCCGCGGCCAGGTGGCCCGTTACGACGCCCATGTGGAAGCGCACCACCACCTGATCTGCAACAACTGTGGGCGCATCCAGGACGTGGAGCAGGATGCCATGTCCCCTGCCCGGGTGACCATGCCTGAAACCGCCGGGTTTCAGGTGCGCGACTACGAGATTCAGTTCCACGGACTCTGCGCCG
>CBDUSX010000401.1:0-2854 GCA_965369935.1 uncultured bacterium | reverse complement strand
CGCTCCACGGCCTTGCGCCAGCCGTCGAGCAGGGGCTGCATTTCGGCGGCGGAGCGGCGGGGCGTGAACAACCGCTCCTGGGCCCACATGCCCTGGATGGCGGCCATGTCCGGCCAGATGCCGGTGGCCAGGCCCGCCAGGAAGGCCGCGCCCATGGCGGTGGTTTCCAGCACGCGGGGGCGGCTCACCTCCACCTGCATGGCGTCGGCCTGAAACTGGCAGAGGAAGTCGTTGGCCGCCGCCCCGCCGTCCACCCGCAGCTTGCCCACCTCCAGCCCCGTGTCGGCAGCCATGCAGAGCAAAACCTCCCAGCTTTGGTAGGCGATGGCCTCCAGCCCGGCGCGCACCAGGTGGTTCCTGCCGCTGTCCCGGGTCAGCCCGACGATGGTGCCGCGGGCATAAGGATCCCAGTGGGGCGCCCCCAGGCCCACGAAGGCGGGCACGATGTAGACCCCGCCCGTGTCGGGCACGGCGGCGGCCATGGCTTCGGACTCCGCCGCATCGGCCATCAGGCCCAGCCCGTCGCGCAGCCACTGGATGAGCGCGCCCGCCACGAACACCGCACCCTCCAGGGCATAGGTCACCTCGCCGCCGATCTGCCAGGCGATGGTGGAGAGCAGGCCGGTTTGGGAGCGCACAGCCTCGCCGCCGGTGTTGATGAGCATGAAGCAGCCGGTGCCGTAAGTGTTCTTGGCCATTCCCGGCGCGAAGCAGGCCTGGCCGAACAGGGAAGCCTGCTGATCCCCCGCGATGCCCGCGATGGGGATTTCCGCGCCCAGCACCGTCTTGTCCGTGGTAGCCACGACCCCGCTGGAGTCGCACACCTGAGGCAGGCTGGCGCGGGGGATTTCCAGCTTGTCCAGGATCACGTCGTCCCAGGCGCCCGCGAAAATGTTGTAGACCATGGTGCGCGAGGCATTGCTGGCGTCAATGGCGTGGACGGCCCCGCCGGTGAGGTTCCAGATCAGCCAGGAATCCACCGTGCCGAAGGCCAGCTTGCCGGCGGCGGCCAGTTCCCGCGCGGCGGGGATTTCCCGCAGCATCCACACCATCTTGGTGCCTGAGAAATACGGGTCAATGATCAGGCCCGTGCGCGCCTTGACCTCCTCCTCGAAGCCCTCGGCTTTCAGCGCCTCGCAGATGGGCGCGGTGCGGCGGCACTGCCAGACGATGGCCGGCCCCACCGGCTCGCCCGTCTCCCGGTTCCAGGCGACGGTGGTCTCCCGCTGGTTGGTGATGCCGATGGCGGCCAGCTCCCCCGGTGTGATGCCGGCCTTGGACAACACGCCCTCGATGGTGCGGCGCTGGGTCTCCCAGATGTCCCGCGGCTCCTGCTCCACCCAGCCCGAGCGGGGATAGGCGATGGCCAGTTCCGCGCTGTCCATGGCCAGCACGGCGCCCTCCTCGTCGAAGAGGATGCTGCGGGAGGAGGTCGTGCCCTGATCCAGGGCCAGTACGATCCGTGCCATTGAATAACCTATGCGAATGAGCGAATGGGCAAATGGGCGAAAGGGCCGCCGCGCGGAAACGGGCAAACCTGTACGGCGATTCGCCGATACTCTATTAGCACGGAATTGCTAACGCAATCCGGCGAAAGGCGGCATCATCCCGCCTGCCCGAAATGCGTTATGGAACAGCAGGTTTCGCAGGATTTCATGTGAATGTTCCACCGCCCCATGTTAGAAATATCCAAAGACCGGAAGAGCCGATTTGACCGGAATCACCGCGGGCCCGGCCCGCCAGGCAGCGCGCGCGGCAGCACATCCAACAAGGCAGGCAAGGCATGGCAGCGAACAAGGAAGCGCCGGAACTGGACCCCACCAATTTCAAGCCGGTGGTGGGCGGGGTGGTGAAGGACAACCAGATGTTCGACTCCACGGAAACCACGTTCTTCAACTGGGACTACGAGGTCAAGACCGAGGCCCTGCGCAAGCTTTACGAGCGGGGCAAGAGCTCCCAGTGGAACGCCTCGCAAGACCTGGACTGGACGACGGACGTGGATTTGGAGCGGGAGTTGTTCGAGCCCGATGCGACGATAGTGGAGGAGAGCTGGTTCAAGAAGCTCACCCCGCGGGAGCGCACCAACCTGGTGACGGAAATGAACACCCAGACCCTGAGCCAGTTCATGCACGGGGAGCAGGGGGCGTTGATCGCCACCTCCCAGTTGGTCACCGCGGTGCCGGACATTGACGCCAAGTTCTACGCAGCCACCCAGGTGGTGGACGAGGCCCGGCACGTGGAGGCCTTCGGGCGCTACGTGCGGGAAAAGACCAACGGCCCCTACGACATCACCGAGAGCCTGTTCGGCCTGCTCAAGGCCATCACCGAGGAGAGCCGCTGGGACTTCAAGTTCCTGGGCATGCAGCTGCTGGTGGAAGGGCTGGCCCTGGCCGCCTTCATCAACATGTCCGACCGCTGCAAGGAACCCCTGTTGAAGAAGCTGCTGCGGCTGGTGATGCAGGACGAGGCCCGCCACGTGGCCTACGGCGTGCTTTCCCTGCGCAATTTCTACGACGACATGAGCGAAAAGGAGCGGCTGGAGCGGCAGGAATTCGTCTACGAGGCCACCATCCGCATGCGGGACCGGCTGTTCAGCACCCAGGCCCACGAGCGGGCGGGGATTGACCCCAAGCTGATCGAGGACTTCCTGGAGCGTAGCGACAACGTGAGGAATTTCCGCAAGCTGATGTTCGTGAACGTCGTGCCCAACATGAAAAAGATCGGCCTGCTGAGCGGGTTCCTGGAGGAGAAATTCGACCAGATGGGCATCCTGGCCCTGCAGGATTTCGACACGGAGGGGCTGCTGAATTCCTATATCGATGGAGACAACAGCCTGGCCGCGGACAGGGCCAAG
>CBDUSX010000400.1:0-2859 GCA_965369935.1 uncultured bacterium | reverse complement strand
TTCGGAGTTGTCGCCCAATAGAGGCGATAACTCTCTGCCGAGTTGACCGGCTGCCAGGCGATGGTGATGCGGGTATCGCCCAAGATGGCGGTCACCTCTTCGGGCGTCCCGGGGAACGGCGGCATGGGGGTCGCTCCCACCACGGCCGATGGAGCGCTCTCGCCGCCCATATTGGTGGCCGTGACGACGTAATGGTACGCCGCGCCGTTGGTCAATCCGCCGTGGATGAAGGGGCTGTACGCCCTTCCCACCTTGTTCCCGTCGACCGGTGTGACCTCCGGGGTGGTGTCCCAGTAAACGTTGTATCCGCTGGCCCCTTGCGCATCGGCCCAGAAGAACACCACTTCCCCGTCACGGGCGATGATCCCGGCCGAGCCCGGGATAGCGGGAAGCGGGGGGTTATAGCCGCCGTCATGTGTATCGAGGTACAGGTGTGCCGTCCCGCTGACCAGGAAGGGGCAGACCGTGGAGAAATTGCCGCTGGCTTCCCCGCCCTCGATGGTCAATCCCATCACCATGTCGCAGGACTCGCCTCCCGTTGAATCCAGCCGCAGCATGGCGGACGAGTCGCCGCCGGCTACGGAGCCGTTCAGCGTGCCGCTGTTGATTCCCTCCGGAAAAGTGGAAGTCCACGTACCGCTGACCGCATCTCCGCTCTGCTCCAGGCTGAGGCTGAGTTCCCCCAGGTCGCCGCCGGAATCCGGGTTCAGGCTGCCGCGCCAGGCGCCCTGAAATTCCGGAGGAGGCCGCTCCTCGGGAGAAGCGCTGGCGGTGGACTCGGCTTCGTCCCCGCACCCACCAAGCATCAACAACACCACGGCGATTGCCAGCAGCCACCACGGCAACCGGTTGGCTCTGATCGCGTTCATTTTCTGGCTCCCTGGAAGATCGTCCCCCTCTCCTCCCATGCCGGAGGCGGAGGTTTCCGATTCGTTGTGTCCAGGGTATGTGGGGCGGGCTTACAGATCCGATACAGCGCACTTACAGATGCAATACAAGGAACCTACAGATCAAAAGGGTCGGGCCGGTCAA
Organism: uncultured bacterium; assembly: GCA_965369935.1. Classification (GTDB taxonomy): domain Bacteria; phylum SAR324; class SAR324; order SAR324; family JACQKK01; genus JAPUIH01. The sequence continues at coordinate 1,827 of CBDUSX010000400.1, read as the reverse complement.
CCGCCCTTTTCCCTTGGGGCGACTATGGACGACGTAACGCCGCTCCTCTTGGCGCAAAAATAACGAGCGGCCGGTATGATTTGAATATACGTTGAAATTTGTGGTATTTGACGTTCGAGGAGATGTTGGAGCCGTATTTGCGGCTCCATTTAGGGAATGTCCGTACATCGACTTATCGAGGGGCACAATATGAAAAAAAACAAATTTTGGCTCAGTCTGTTGCTGGTAGGCGCATTTGCGCTGGGCGCTGCTTTTAGCCAGGATGCTCGGGCTGCGGAGTACAAGCCCAAGGCGAAAGTAAAGTCTCTTGTGAAGGCGCTGCTCCCCGGCGTTGAGGGTAAAACGGTAATCATAAAGCATTTCACTTTGCCGCCTGGATTCGTGGGCGGGAAGCATTTCCACCCCGGAGCGGTCTATGTCTACGTCCTCGAAGGCAAGCTCACGGTCGTGACGAAGGAGGGGGCAATTACGGTCTCCGAGGGGGAAGTGTACCAGGAGGTTCCGCATATGGTGATGCGGGGTAAGAACGTGAGCGCGAGCGAGCCCACGAAAATTCTCGTCTTTCAGGTGGGCGAAACGGGCAAGCCCATGATGATCAAAGCGAAGTAGGCCGACCTGGAAAAATAATCGCGGGCGGGCGGTGTATTCACTTCCCGCCCTTTTCTTTTACCCTGATGGCGCTTTGAGGGCCTTTTTTCTTCCCGCTACCCCTAGAAAATCCGGGCTTTCCAGAGTGGGTGTGTGAGAGATAGGGACCACTCACACGCTCGATCAAGGGAGGTTACGAGGACACATACCCCACCCCGGGCAAAGAGACTCCTTATCAGAGCTGCCGTGGTACGGGTAGCCCTGCTGGAGCAAATTACGAAATGGAACAACAGCGGAGGCGGGTCACAGAATAAAACCTGGAATGATCCAAGGCTTACAGGTCATGTACTCGATATGGGCGCTCACTGAAAAAATTCAATGTTGTCGATATTGGCGCCCCGGAAGAGATTACAACAGGCGTCCCATGAATCAAAATAGAATCGAATTTCCACCGTTGTGCCGGTAAACGGGGTCAGGTCGATCACGAAATGCTGGAAGGCTTCGGTTATACCGTCAAAAGTGTCGACCAGGTTTCCCCCGGTTTGGTCCGTCCAGGTGGCGCCCATGTCCGTGGAAACATCGACAAAAAGGGCATCGGCGATACAAGTCGCAACTGAGGTAAGGAACCCACATTCGCCATCCAGAAAATAATCGAACTCCAGCCGGGTGATATTGCTCAAATCCACCGTTCTTGACAGGGCTCCATCCGCGCAAGGTTGACCCGACCTTGGACATGCCGGATTCGTAACCACATCGAAATCTCCGGGTGCCGGCCCCTGGGAGAAATTGGCCGAATTGGGCGCACTCACCGCCCGAAAATTGTTGATTCGCCATAGTCCGGTCATATTCCACCCGTTGGCCCCTGCTTCGAAATTGGCGTTCCCCGAGGTAGCCGGTTGAAAATTCTCCTCCTCATCAATGCAGGCACCTAGCAACAGGACAAGCAAAAGGAATCCAACCGGTTTCCAAGCGTTGAATGCAGCTTTCATGTGGTGCTCTTTTGAGTGGCTTCGACTGGTGGACAATTGAAAGCTTACCAGGAATGTACCGATTTTTGAGTCAGGTGCCTCAGATATAGGGGCCACACTCGCACTCACCACCCGGACTCCAACCGGATGCAAGGGGCATACCCGGCCCGGCCCCATTGGATCGGACTTCACGGATCAGCGCGCTTCGCACCGGCCACGGCAAAGGCTAGAGCCCCTGGACGGCGCACGGAGGGGGGGAATATCACAGGAG
>CBDUSX010000399.1:0-2865 GCA_965369935.1 uncultured bacterium | reverse complement strand
TGCCATGACAGCGCCGCTGGCGGGAATCAAACTGCTCGACCTGACACGCTATCAATCCGGCCCGGCATGCACCGTGCTGCTGGCGGACCTGGGCGCGGACGTAATCAAGGTGGAGCTGCCCGGCCGGGGCGACGAGGGGCGCAAGGTGTTTCCCGTGCCCGGCGAGGAGGTGAACCCCTACTTTCTCGCCATGAACCACGGCAAGCGCGGCATCACGGTGGACTACCACCAGCCCGAGGGGTGCGAGGTGCTCTACCGGCTGGGCAAAGGCTGCGACGTGGTGGTGGAAAACTTCCGCCCCGGGGCCGCGGAGGCCCTCGGACTGGGCTATCAGGACTTCAAGGCCCACAACCCGCGCATCGTCTATGCCTCCATCTCCGCCTTCGGGGAGCGGGGGGAAAGGGCGCGGCAGGCCGGGTTCGACATTCATGGCCAGGCCGTGGGCGGGCTGATGAGCACCACCGGGGAGGAGGGCGAGGCCCAGCCCGCCGGCGCGGCCATCGGCGACCAGATGGCCGGCATGACCATGGCCACGGGCATCCTGAGCGCCCTGCTGGCCCGGGAGCGGACGGGCGCCGGGCAGCGCGTCTCCGTTTCCCTCTACAGCTGCCAACTGGCCCTGCAAACCTGGGAAATCGGCTACTACGCCATGACGCGCAAGCTGCCGGGCAAGGCCGGGCACAGCCATCCCATCATCCGCGCCGCCGGGGCGATCTGGGGCGGCTACCCCACCTCCGACGGCCACATCGCCCTGGGGGTGCTGGGAGAGGAGCAGTTCGCGCGCTTACTGAGGCTGCTCGGAATTCCCGTGGACGCCGGCCCCAAGGAAGGCTTCGTGCGCGACGCCTCCCATTTGCAGGAGCAAATCCGGGAGCGCCTGCGCGGCCGCAGGACGGATGAATGGCTGGAAGCCCTGCGCGCGGAGGACATTCACGTGGGCAAGGTGCACACCTACGCGGACATTCTGGAAGACCCCCAGGCCTGGGCCAACGACTACCTGGTGGAGGTGAAACACCCCAACGGGCGCACCTACAATCTGGTGGGCTGCCCGATCCAGTTCTCCGAAACCCCGCCGGAGATCGGCAACGCCCCGCCGGAGCTCGGTCAGCACACCGATCTGGTGCTGCGCGAGTTCGGCTTCGAGGGAGAAGAAGTGGTGCGGCTGAAGGAACACGGCGTCGTGTGACGCGCCCCACAACCCCCGTGATTTACAATTAAGATTATCGTGACCTTGCCGGTTCTGTTATAAGGTCAATAATTCGCGGTGGTGGGAAACTCGACACCGCCGCTCGTCAAAGCGGCGTTTTTCGGCTCCGCGCACCACAGCAAAGATTCCACAAAAAGATTCCGCGGACCGCAACAGCATCGGGAGGGGGGCATGCTGGACGAAGTTAAGAAACTGCTTGCAGGGGACGAGCAGCCGGAAGGGGGCGAGGCAGGCAAGCCGGAGTTGCAGGTGGCGGTCTGCGCTCTGCTGCTGGAAATGGCCCACGTGGATTTCGACTACGATCCGTCCGAGCGCGAGACCATCATCGCCGTATTGAGCAAGCGCTTCGGCCTGGGCCAGGCGGAGACGGGGGAGTTGCTGGCGCTCGCCGAGGCGGGCAGGGCCGCCTATCCGGAGCTCTCGCCGTTCATCGCCACCATCAACAAGGCCTATGGCGGGCAGGAAATATTCGATCTGCTGGTCATGCTGTGGCAGGTGATCCTGGCCGACAAGCGCCTCGACGCCTATGAGCAGTTGCTGATGCGCAAGCTGGGGCCCATGCTGTCCGTGGACGAAAGCAAGGTCGAAGAGGCCATGCAGCGGGCCCGGGAATCCGACCCCCTCACCGAGCCTCCAGGCTCATAGCGCCAAGGCGCCACTCCGCGGCCGCACCCTGAAGACGAGGACAACCCTGTGAAAGCGATTCGCGTGCATGCGCCGGGCGGCCCGGAAGTTCTGCAACTGGAAGAAATACCCACCCCGGAGCCGGGGGAGGGAGAGCTGCTCTTGCGGCTGGAAGCCATCGGCGTGAACTACACCGACGTGCAGTTGCGCCTGGGCACCCACGGCGCGCCCATGCCCCTCACCCCGGGGCGCGAGGGCGCGGGCGTGGTGGAGGCCGTGGGCCCGTCGGTGAGTGGCTTCAAGGTGGGCGACCGCGTGGCCTACGCGCCGGTGCAGGGAGCCTACGCGGAGTTCACCCTGCTGCCGGCGGCGGAGGCCATCGCCATCCCGGAGGGCATGGAGTCCAACCTGGCCGCGGCGGTGATGTTGCAGGGCATGACGGCCCACTACCTGTGCTATTCCACCTATCCCCTGAAAGAGGGGGAATCCTGCCTGATCCATGCCGGCGCCGGAGGCATGGGGCTGATGCTGATCCAGATGTGCAAGATGCTCGGCGCCACGGTCTACACCACCGTCTCCACCGAAGAGAAGGCCGCCCTGGCCCGGGAGGCGGGGGCGGATCACGTGATCCTCTACACCCAGGTGGACTTCGAGGAGGAGATCGACCGGCTGGGCGGGCCCAAGGCCCTGGACGTGATCTACGACGCGGTGGGCAAGACCACCTTCGCCAAGGGGCTGAACCTGCTGCGCCCGCGGGGCGTGATGGCCCTCTACGGAGCGGCGGGCGGGGCCGTGGAGCCCCTCGAACTGCGGGAGCTGAGCGCCCTGGGCTCGCTCTACGTGACGCGGCCCGTGCTGAGCCACTACACCCTGACCCGCGAGGAGCTGGAGTGGCGGGCCGGGGATGTGATGAAATGGGTCAACGGTGGGGAGATCAAAGTACGCATCGAATCCACCTGGCCCCTGGCCGAGGCCGCCGCCGCCCACGAGGCCCTGGAAGGCCGCCGCAGCACCGGCAAGCTGCTGCTGATTCC
>CBDUSX010000398.1:0-2878 GCA_965369935.1 uncultured bacterium | reverse complement strand
ATCCGTCAAGCCCATCCGCAACGAGATCGCCCGCAAGGGAGAGTGAGGGGGCGGCGGGGCGTCCTCCGGGTAAAGATAAAAAGCTTGGCCAGGGCCCGTTAGAGAAAGCCGTCGGGATCCATGATCGGCCCGCCCCATGGTTCGGAGTCCTGCACCGGCTCGCTTGATTTTTCGGGTTCTGGGGCCGGCTCCCTCAGTTGTTCAAGCTCCTCGGTCAGCGCGCCCAGCTGTTCCGGTTCCCCGGTCAGCGGGCTCAGGGGCTCGGGTTCCGGGGTCGGTCCGCTCGCTTCCACGGGCTCCTCGATCGCCCTGCTTGCTTCCACGGGCTCTTCAATCGCCCTGCTTGCTTCCACGGGTTCCGGGGCCGGTTCGCTCGCTCCCACGGGCATCTGAACGGGCGTACCGGAATACTCAGGCGCCTCAATCGGCTCGCCCGACTGCTCCGCCTCCCGGTTTTGCTCGCTCCGGCGAGTTTCATTGAAGTTTGTGTCCGTGGCGCCGCCTCCGATCAAATCGAACAGTCCCGCCATGTCGTGAATGTCATTCGCCGCGTGCCGGTTAAGTCCCGAAAATCCCTCGTACGGCGGAATGTCTTTGACGCTCAACGCCAGCCTGCTTCGGGATCCCCCGCCAATCGGAATGTATCGGGTGGTTCCGATGTCCCACTTTCCGATTCCGTGCGCCCCAAAAATCGGTTCGTCCTTTGCCATGGTTTGTTGCGCTCCTCAGACTGTAGTTTTTCGGTGAACAGAGACCAGTTTCCAATCAGGTTGACACTCCCTCGTCGAACAGACGGCAGGTCGAGGGCATGAATTTTCCGGCGGATCCTCAAAAAGGGGTGGCGGCCTTGCCATTCCCCGTGAAGGGAAACTTGTCCATGCTTCTCTTCTATGATTGGATACGAAAATTCGCAAGCAAATGTGTTCATTTCAGCGAAATTAACGCGGGAAAAATTCACGGCCACAGGCGGAACGCCGCATCCGCCGCACGGAGAGGCGGTGTCCGCATTTGCCAGGAGAAGCATGATGAGCGATGTGCAAATATACGAGGCCCGGCGCGAGGAGCTTCGCCGGCGCTTCCTGCCCGAGGGAGAGCCGCCCCCGGATTTGCCCGGCGTGTGGACGGGCGGGGTGCATCATCTGGCCCTGATCTGCTCGGACATCGAGGCCACCATCGGATTTTATACCGGCGTGCTCAAGATGCGCCTCAACCGGATCGTCCAGAACCGGGACGAGCCCTCCTCCACCCATATTTTCCTCGACATGGGCGGCGGAAACCAACTGGCGTTCTTCGACTTTCCGGAACTGGGGCCGGAGGCCACCGTGCGCGGAATCGGGAGCATGCACCACGTGGCCCTGAAAGCCGAGCCGGAGCGTTACCGCGCCATCGTCGGCGCGCTCAAGGAAAAGAACGTCCCCCATTCCATCCACGGCTCGGAGGAGGAGGGCGCGGTCTACCTGCGCGATCCGGACAACATTCTCGTCGAAATCACCACCGGGGCTGGGTATTAGCGGGCGGAGCGCCCCGCCCTATGCGTCATGGCCGCCCCGCCCGCGCCCTTGCCGCTCCGGCCCATTCCATGTAAGGGTCCAAGTATTAGGGTAAAAAAACGACCGCCGGCGCGAGAGCGTCCGCGGGCAACGCCTGCCGGAAGGATCTGTCATGGACTTGAGGGAAAGCGCGGAATTGGCCGATTTCCGCAAGGAGGTGCGCGAGTGGGTGCTGGGCAACCTGCCCAAGCAGACCCCCAACCCCTACAGCCACCGGGGGCTGGAGGAGGACGAGTACATCACCACCTGGTTCAAGGCCCTGGCGAAGAACAAGTGGCTGGCCTTCCGCTGGCCGGAGGAATTCGGCGGGGCGGGCTTCAGCGAGCCGCAGCAACTGATCTTCGTGGACGAGTTGATGCGCTGCGGCGCGCCGGTGCCGCGGGGCTTCGGCATCAGCATGGTGGGGCCGCTGATGTTCCAGTTCGGCACGGACTGGCAGAAGGAGCGCTTCCTGCCGCCCATCGCGGCGCACGAGGAAATCTGGTGCCAGGGCTATTCGGAGCCCAATTCCGGCTCCGACCTGGCCAGCCTGCAAACCAAGGCCGAGCTGGACGGCGACCACTTCATCGTCAACGGCCAGAAGGTCTGGACCTCCCGCGCCGACGCGGCGTCGTGGATATTCGCCCTCGTGCGCACGAGCCAGGAGGGCAAGAAGCAGGAAGGGATCAGCTTTCTGCTGATAGACATGTCCACCCCCGGTGTGTCCATCAAGCCGATCCGGCAGATTGACGGCAACCAGGGCTTCTTCGAGACCTTCTTCGACAACGTGAAGGTGCCAAAGAAGAACATGGTCGGCGAAATGAACAAGGGCTGGACCATGGCCAAGGCGCTGCTGGGCCACGAGCGGGTAATGACCGGCGCCAACGTGGACCTGGGCCGGCTGATCCAAAAATTCAAGAACCTGGCCCGCGAATACGAGCGGCAGGGCCATCCGGTGCTCGAGGACGCGAGCTTCCGGGACAGGATGGTGCAACTGGAAATGGACACCGATTGCCTGCAATATACCCGCTACCGCATGAACACCGCCGTCATGAAGGGCCAGGCGCCGGGCCCGGAATCGTCCATCTTCAAGGTGTTCCAGGCAGAGCTCTGCCAGCGCCTCTACGATCTGGGGATGGACGCCCTGGGGCCGGACAGCGCGGCATGGTACGACGAGCGCCTGGGGCCGGAAGCCTTCGACGTCCCCATGGAAATGACCATCACGCGGGCCATGTCCATCTATTCGGGCTCCAACGAAATCCAGCGCAACATCATCTCCAAGCGCGTGCTGGGCCTGCCGGATTAGGAAGGCTGTTTACTTCGGCATAGTTTGTCCCCACAACCTGTGA
>CBDUSX010000397.1:0-2887 GCA_965369935.1 uncultured bacterium | reverse complement strand
CGTCTCATCTTATCCAATGCTGATGTTGCCTGAAGCTAATGGATTGCCCCTGACCTAGTAAATCCGCATGGCCTTTGTCAACCGCAATGCGGCCGGTTGGCCGGGCGCAAACCCCGCAGAGCCGCGATTTCACTACGGCGGCGGCGCTCTAAAGGTTCACCCGGCGCACGTTGGCCCCGGTGGAGGTTTTCAGGAACGGCGCCGTTCGCGCCGTGTGCCAGAAGCCCGGCACTTGCGCCTCGCAGCGCGGGCAGTGGCCGTCTTCTAGATGGTAGCCACGCAGGGCGAAGCCCCGCCTTTCCACCAGCAATGCCTGGCAATGGGGGCAGGCCGTGTTTTCCAGTTCCCCCACCTCCCCGGCCACGTTGCCGGGGTAAACGAAATGCAAGCCCGCGGCCTTTCCGATGCGGTGGGCCCGCAGCAGGGTCGCGCGCGGCGTCCAGCCCTTCTCCCGCATGCGGTAGTCCGGATGAAAAGCGGTGACGTGCCAGGGAATGTCCGGGGAAAGCTCCGCGATGAAGCCCGCGATCCCGCCCAGTTCCGCGTCCGAATCGTTGAACCCGGGCACGATCAGCGTCACCACCTCCAGCCACATTCCGGCCCGCTGCACCCGCTCGATGCCGTCCAGCACGTTTTGCAGGGTGCCGCCCAGTTGCCGGTAGCGTTTGTCGTCGAAGCCCTTCAGGTCGATCTTGTACAGGTCCACCCAGGGTTTGATGTGGGCGATCACCTCGTCGGTGGAATTGCCGTTGGAGACGAAAGAGGTCGTCAGCCCGGCGTTCCTGCCCAGGCGGAAGATTTCCACCGCCCACTCGGCGGTGATGAGGGGTTCGTTGTAGGTGCTGGTGAGGGTGACCGCCCCCAGCCGTTTGGCATGCACCACCACCTCCTCCGCGCTTACCGGCGAGATGGAGGACAGCGCCGCGTCGTCCCGCAGGGCCTGGCTGGTCACCCAGTTCTGGCAGTAGCCGCAATGAAAGTCGCAGCCCAGCATCCCGAAGGACAGGGCCCGCGTGCCCGGCAGGGCATGGTAGAAGGGCTTCTTTTCTATCGGGTCGTCCTGCAACCCGGCCACGTACCCCCGCGGCCCGTAGAGCGCCCCGTCCCGGTTGAAGCGCACCTTGCACACCCCGGCCCGGCCCTCGGGGATCAGGCAGCGGTGGCCGCAGGCCAGACAGCGCACCCGCCCGCCTCCCTCCGCCCGCCCCAGGGCCATCGGCGCGGCGTAGGCCTCTAGGGTCGCCCGTAGCGTTTCCTTGCTCATGGCTATGCGCTCATGACTCCGCGCTGATGGCTCTGCGCTGATGACTCCGCGCTGACGGCCGTTCCGCCGTTCCAGGTTGGGGCGGTGGCGCCCTCCCCGGCAGGCGCGGAGGGCGCTGTCCGCGCCTACTGGGCCGCGCTCAGGCGCACCTGGAAGGTTTTATTCTTGCCGCGGCGCAGGGTGCGCACCCGCACCACGTCGCCCGGTTTGCGCTGTTCCAGGGCGCTGAGCAGGTCGTCGCTGTTGTGCACTTCCATGTCTTCCACCGCGACGATCACGTCTCCGATCAGGATGCGTCCGTCTTCCGCGCGCGTCAAGCCGATCAGCCCCGCCCGGGCGGCCCCCTTGCCCGGATCCACGTCCATCACGATCACGCCGTCGATGCTCAGGTTCTGCGCAATGCGATCCTCCACGGCCCCCAGGCCCATCACCGGCCGCATCACCCGCCCGTACTTGATCAGTTCGGGCACCACCTTGCTGACCGTATTGACCGGCACGGCAAAGCCGATCCCCGCGCTTCCGCCGCCGGGCCCGATGATGGCCGTGTTGATCCCGATCAGCCGCCCGGTGGAATCCAGCAGGGGCCCCCCGGAATTGCCGGGGTTGATAGCCGCGTCGGTCTGGATCACCCCGCGGATCTTGCGCCCGTTGGGCGAGCGGATCTCCCGCCCCAGGGCGCTGATGATGCCCGTGGTGAGGGTGTAGTCCAGGCCGAAGGGATTGCCGATGGCCAGCACCTTGCGCCCCACCTGCAGCATGTCCGAATCCCCGATGCTCAGTGGCTTGAGCATCTTTTGCGGGGCCTCGATCTTGAGCACCGCAATGTCCTTCGAGGGCGCCAGCCCCACCACCTTCGCCTTCCAGGTGGATTGATTGGACAGGCCCACAATGATGCTGTCCGCCCCCTCGATCACGTGGGCGTTGGTGACGATGATCCCGTCCGCGGACCAGATGAATCCGCTGCCCGTGCCCTGCGGAATCTCGAACACGTTCATGGTGAACAGGTCGCGCCTCAGTTGCCGGGTGGTGATGAACACCGTGGAGGGCGAGACCGCCTTGAAAATCTCGACGTTGTTATCCTCGTCCCGGGAAGTAATCTGCGGCAGCACGGCCGGCTCGCGGGAAGGCGCGGGCTCGCGTGCTTCCTCGCATCCTCCCAGCGCCGCAAGCAAAATCAGCGCGCATAGCGCGGCCGGCACGATCAGCGCGGCCGGCAGCCGGCGGAAACAACTCGTGATGTGGATTTTGCCCATGGTGCTGACTTTGCTTGCGGTGCTGCTGATTCTGCCTGCGGCGCTATATTTGCCTGCGGCGCTGGGCCACCCGCCCCGGCATCCCGCCGAAGCACGCGCGCGAAGACCGGAAACAGCCCGGCCCACCACGGAAAACCCTTGGCCCGGGTGTGTCAGCACGAATGCATCATGAGCCCGGAAAAATTGCAAATTATTGCAAATCACGACGCTTCCGGGCGCCGGGGGTGAACGCTCTATGAAGAACTTTGCGGGGGTAAGAGGAAAGCGGGCAAAAAAAAACGTGTAGGTCTTAGATCGCTTGGGGGAAGGGGGGGAGCCGACCCAAGACCTACACGATTTGCACAATTGATCGTCGTCTGTATTGTATATG